>JADLAJ010000136.1 GCA_020848255.1 Chitinophagales bacterium | reverse complement strand
TTGAATGACGAAAATAAGGTTTATTTTCTGAGTATTCAATTAACAAATGAAAGATATTTACGTATTATTTTTTATTACGTCGCCGTTTGATAAACCAGTATATAAACAACGAAAATATCAATACGAGTGGCCAGGCTGCTATTATACCTAATACGAAATATAAAAATCCTTTCCAGCCGCTCACAAAACTTTTACCTATTTCACCAAAAAAACCGACAGGAGCAGAAGTTGTTTCATAAAAAGTAAGATGCAGTGTACTCATACTTACTTTATCTTTGAGGTATTTCAATCTACCTTCCGCACTTTCAATATCTGCCCGCACCGTGTTTAACTGCTCTTCTACCTGTAGTACTTCACTTACATTTTTAGTTTGTTTTAATAAATCGTAATAATGCTGCTCCAGCTCTTTCTTTGTCTTCATTCGAGCAGAAACATCAATAAATTCCTCTGTCACATCCAGCACTTCGATACTTTTTTCATCAAATTTCGTTACATCCTTTTCCAGATTACTGATAAACGCATCAAACTTATCTGACGGAATCCGTATTTCCATTCTCGTCGTGGTTTGATAATCATTTCTGGTTTGGTTATCATTGGAGATATACGCATTGTATTTTTTTGCCTGTGACAGCATTGCTGCATGTGATTTTTCAACATTTGATGTTTCCCAAATTAGCGTGCCTTCTTTGGTAAGCATACGTTCAATAGCTGAATCTGTATTTTTTACAGGAATGGAATTAGGTTGATTTGCCGGTAAAGGTTCAGCGGAAGCATCTTTAGATGGCATCGCTAAATCCAATGCCACTGCTTCTGTTACCACTTCGGCTGCAGCTTCTTCTTTTTCTTTTTGTTTGCATTGGGAAAATAAAAGGAGGATGAACAAGCTATAGATAGCTGTTCTTAAAAATCTATTTTTCATATTGGTTTCGTTTTAACTTAAACGATAATTATTATAGCTTATTGGAGTAAGGAAATAAATTTGTAAATATTAACAAATTTAAGGGAATACGAACTTATTAATTAACAATACTATATTTTATACCGATACAAATATGAAGATAAATAAAAAAAAGACGAGTAATACACAAGAAATAAATAAACCGTGTCTGTAATTTATAATTTGTAAATACTTATTTCCTGAAAGCCATCATTATTCTTTGCTGCACGGTACATGCCTTCCGTATTGAAGGCCAGTGTAATATTACCATTGGCATCTGCTGCTATTAAACCGCCGTCGCCGCCGATACTTTGCAAACGATGATGTATTACTTCATTGCAGGCATCTTCCAGACTCATTCCTTTGTATTCCATTAAACAGGAAACATCATATGCTACCACGCCGCGCAGGAAGTATTCACCGCTGCCGGTACAGGAAACAGCACATGTCAGATTATTCGCATACGTACCGGCACCGATAATCGGGCTGTCGCCTACTCTTCCAAACTTTTTATTCGTCATACCACCGGTAGAAGTGGCAGCAGCGATATTGCCCTGTATATCTAAAGCGACCGCGCCCACGGTGCCAAACTTTTTATCTTTTATATCACTGTGGTCGAGTTGAAATTTTTCAGAGTCTTTAATCTTCAGCCATTGATTATATCGGTAATCATCGTAAAAATAATCATCATCGATAAACGGAAATCCAATCGATGCCGCAAAATCCATCGCGCCCTCTCCCATCAACAATACATGTTCTGTCTGCTGCATCACTTGCCGCGCTAATGCCACCGGATTTTTGATATTGTGTACCCCGCAAACGGCACCTGCCAGTTTTGCCTTTCCTTCCATGATAGATGCATCCATCTCATGCCCGCCCAATGCATTAAACACCGAACCTTTTGCGGCATTAAACAAAGGACAATTCTCTAAAGAAATAACGGCCTGCTCTACGGCATCTAATGCAGTGCCGCCTTTTTCCAGCACAGAATAACCTGCATCCAAGGCTTCCTGCAAGGCTTCTTTATAAGCCACTTCCTTTTCCGCGCTCATTTCAGAACGCAATATGGTGCCGGCACCGCCGTGTATGGCTATTGAAATTTTTTGCATCGTTATATCTTATCTGACGTTCACATCAAAAGGCATCTTGTACTGATAAACCCCTAATGATTGAATGCGTTCCAGCTGTTTCATGTATAGTAATTGAGGTGTAATATTTTTGAGCAGTTTCGTTTGTTCATCGTCACCGTTGCCCATAAAATCGCCTAAAATACTTTCCATAATGGTTTTATTTTTCGGATAGGATACTACATCTGCTTCTTTCAGTTTCGCTAATTCTTTTACGCGTTTGATGGCCAGTTCCATGCCGCCTAATTCATCTACTAAACCAATCTTTAAAGCATCTTGTCCGGTCCACACTCTGCCGCGGGCAACTTTATTAACTGCCGCTGTATCCATCTTTCTGCCTTTTGCCACTCTGTCTAAAAAGATGGCATAGCCTTTCTCTACATGTCTTTGTACTTTAGCAGATTCCAGTTCGTCCCAGTCATTCGTCAGGTTGAAAAAGTTAGAATGCTCTGCTGTTTTTACTTCATCAAAGGTAACACCTACTTTATCGTTCAGTGCTTTACGGATATTCGGTATCATTCCGAAAATACCGATTGAACCGGTAATCGTGTTTGGCTGCGCGATAATTTTATCTGCACCTGCCGAAATATAATAACCACCCGATGCTGCATAATCACCCATGGAAACCACAATCGGCTTTTTCGCTTTCAGATTTTTTAATGCATGATAAATTTGCTCGGAAGCAAAGGCACTGCCGCCCGGTGAATTGACACGTAGCACCACCCCTTTTACAGCAGCGTCTTTTTGAATTTTTTCAATGATTTTCACAAAGGCCTCACCTCCGATAACACCGTCGTCTCCTTTACTGTCATTGATTTCACCTTCCGCATAAATCACGGCAATTTTATTACTGTTTGAAGAAACGCTTTTTCCTTTCACGATTTCCTTGTACTTATCGTAGCTAATCATTTTCAGTTCATCACTTTTTTTATAACCTAATTTCAGTTTAATTTCTTCCATTACTTCATCCTGATATTTCAGTGCAGCCGCTAAATGATTGCTTACTGCCTCATCCGCATCCATTACCGTTAAATTATTCTGCATCGCTTTCAGGGTTTCTACAGGAATTTTCGTGGCTTTTGTAATATTGGCTAAGTAATCCGCAGAAATGTCATTTAATAATTCTGAACGTTGTGCCCTGTCTTCAGGACTCATATCCGTACGTCTGAAACCTTCGGTAGCACTTTTGTATTCTCCCACATAAAATACTTTGTATTCTACGCCTAATTTGTCCATCAGGCCTTTGTAATAATCCATTTGCATAGCAAAGCCATCAAACTCACATCCGCCTAAAGGATTGATATAAAACTTATCTGCAACGGTATTCAGCATCAGATTTATTTCAGGGGTTGAATTAGAATACGCATAAATAAACTTTTTAGATGTTTTAAAATCTTCCAGGGCACTTCGCAAATCAAACATGGTAGCAGGACGCCCTTCCACTTCATCCAGATTCAGATAAATACCTTTGATATGATCATCGGTTTTTGCATATTTCAACACCTCTTTTAGTTCAAATAATCCGATAGTAGAGGCATCAGATATAGAGCCGGTAAGAGCAGCCATCGGGCTTAAATTCCGGAAGGGATTATTGTACGCTCTATCCGTAATTTCTCCTTTAAGAGTTAAATTCAGCACGGAATTAGCTTCCACTTTCGGTGATTTCGAATCACCGCTTAGTAATCCGCCTAAAAGAAAGACAAATACAAAGAAAAACAGGAAGCCCATCGCCAGTAAACAGGCAAAGAATGTTTTAAGAAAACTTTTCATTTATTATTATTTTATTTAAAATGTTGCTTTGTGTAAGAAAGTTCAAAATTAGTTGTTATTATTGGAAAAATATTACCGTTGTATACAGTTTATTTATTGTTAGGTTCTAATAAAGGCGACAGGCTGAAGTTTCTGCTGCTCGCCCGCTATTTTATACAACAAAAAGCAGGTGAAGTAGTACAAAACTCTGCTGTTTATGAGACAGCACCCTGGGGGAAAACCAATCAGGCGAAATACCTGAATCAGGCACTTATTATAAAAACGGATAAAACACCGTTTCAGTTGCTGAAAAGCCTGCAGCATATTGAGAAGAACTTAGGCAGAACCAACAAACACAATAATGCCGCCCGAACCATTGATATTGATATTTTATTCTATGAAACTACTGTCATTCAGGCAAAAAACCTGATTATCCCGCATCCGAGGCTGCACCTAAGGAATTTTACACTGCAACCCCTGCTGGAACTGAATAAAAGTTATACACATCCGGTTTTTCATAAGTCGATAGAAGAATTGGCAAAAGATTGTGCCGATACACTGAAAGTAAGTATTTTTAAACCTTGAATTCTTTAACCGCAAAGTTAACGAAGTTCAGATATTTATGAATTCACTGAGTTAGCAAAGAAATTTACTTAGTTTTCTTTGCGAAGTATCTTTGAGTTCTTTGCGGTTAAGTAAAAAAAGAAAATTGTGATTTATAAATTCATCAGCATAGAAGGAAATATTGGCGCGGGCAAGACCACGCTGGCTTCTCTGTTGGCGGAAGAATATCACGGACAACTGATTCTGGAGGCTTTTGAAGATAATCCGTATCTGCCAAAATTTTACGAAGACAACGGTAAATATGCGCTACAACTCGAAATGTCATTTCTGATAGAACGCTACCAGCAGCTGACCAGAATTTTCAGCGAACCCAATATCTTTTCCAATTTTACGGTAACGGATTATATGCTGAAAAAATGTCTGTTGTTTTCTAAAGTCAATCTCAGTAAGCAGGAATACAAACTGTACAAACATTTCTTTGACCAGATTTATAAAAAACTTCCGAAGCCGGAGATCATTTTTTATCTGCATGCCGATACCGATCAGCTGATGCGCAACATCAAAAAACGCGGCCGGGAATATGAGCAAAGTATCTCGCGTATCTACCTGAACCGACTGGAGAAAATGTAATTTGAATTTTTCAAGCAAAATCCGGAAAACAAATACGTCATTATTGATGTAAATAATATCGACTGGATCAGCAATGTATTTGCTTACAGACAATTACTAAAACTATTCGACCGGGAATATAATATAGGATTGAACTTTGTAAAACTGGAGCAAGAAGCCTTGCTGCATTCTGAATAACTACTCTCCGGAAATAGCCATATTGTAGAACTTTCCTTTCATAAATATGACTTTCTTATAATTCGGTTTCTGTACTACCGCCACACTAAATTTTGAAAAGTTGGTTTCTTCCTTATCTCTGATATCGTAGCGAACATACACAGACCTTGCTTTCGTTGATATAAAAGACGCCGCGTCAATTTGTGTGAATTTGTCTGCTTTATCTTCGCCTACGATGGCTGCTAAAACCATGCTGGTTTCGAAATTAATTTTGCTCTCGTCGGTAATCTTAAAGTATTTATCAAACGCTTCCTGTGTGGTAATTTCAAACGTTTTAATGCCTTTTGTATTTTTTGCAACATCTGCATTAGCCAGTTCACATTTGGGAAACCGAAGTTTTAAAGTATTTTGTGCAAAGGAAGTCATTAAACTACCTAATACTATTGTCCATAAAAAAAGTGCTTTTTTCATCGTTTGTTGTTTAAATAGTTATAGAATTTACAAGCGTAATTTACGGGCAAAATCCCAAATGACAATACCCGCTGACACGGATATATTGAGCGAATGCTTCATCCCGAACTGAGGAATTTCAATACAGGTATCGCAATACTGAATGGCAAAATCCGACACACCGTCTACTTCATTGCCAAAAATAAGGGCATATTTCTTATCCGATTCCGGCACAAAATCGTGCAGCATCACCGAATGATCGGATTGTTCCACCGTCAGCACTTCGCATTTTTTTTCCCGCAAGGCAGCAATACAGTCTTTGATGGTTTCAAAATGTTTCCAGTCCACCGTCTCCGTAGCGCCCAGAGCAGATTTTTGAATATCGCGGTTGGGTGGTGTGGCGCAGATGCCCACCAGATAAATCGCCTCAATCAGGAAGGCATCGCAGGTTCTGAAAACGGAACCGATATTGGCGGCACTTCTGATATTATCCAGTACTACAATTACCGGCAATTTTTTTGCGTTCTTAAACTCTTCTGTGGACAGGCGATTTAATTCACCAAGTTTTAATTTCCTCATACATTTACACTCTTTCTGCTTCCAAATAGTTTATTGATAACAACAGTCCTGTATCCCAGAAATTTCTCTTCGACAAATACAGTAAAGAAAACGGCAGTTACGAAACTCACCGCTAAATAAATAAAAAATCCGATATATTTATTTGACAGGTTATTATAGATCAATTTAAAAAATAGAGTGTGCCACAAATACCAGTTATAACTGTAATATGCAATCACTCTTAAGATGATCCATTTTGAAAAATCGACAAAATATATCCCAGTCATCATTAGTACAAAACAAAGCGACACAATCATGTTAAAAAAATGGTATCTGTAAAAATCACTTTCATTGTAAGTGTAAAAAAACAATGACACCACAAAAAGCAGTAATCCAATTACAAAAAAGACAAACAGGTTTTTGGCATGTGCCTTTAAGGTATTTTTATAATAAAAAAACAGCAAACTCATCAATACACCTGCAGACAACTGATGAATCCTTACTAAAGTAGATTCATAAAAATTGATACTGTTAGGAAAGTAAACATACAATAAACTCCTGATTACAATACCTCCAATAAATGCACTAAAAACAAGAAGAATCAGGGTATTCTTTACGGAAAGAAAAAATCTTAATACATAACCTGCAAAAATCAGGAATAAGGGAAAAAAGATGTAAAAATGCTCTTCCACACAAAGCGACCAAACATGTTCGAAACACCAGTGGTATTGCGTTCCGGTAAAATTTTTATAGAAGAATAAATACCTGGCATAATCCTCTAAGGGAATATAATATCCGGGATTTGAATGCCTGTAAAAAAAATACGCCATCAAATTACCTAAAAACATAAACACATAATAAGACGGCCAAATCTTGAATCCTCTGCTCAGAATAAATCTAAAATAATTAATTGACCGGCTGTTGACGTATTCCTTTAGTAAAAGTGAGCCTATTAAAAATCCGGAAATAACGAAAAACAAATCAACGCCTAAATATCCAAAGGGTAAAATTTCATTAAAATGATAAATAACCACCGATATAATCGCTATGCTTCTGAAAATATCAATACTCGAAATTCTATAAGGATTCTTTATATTCTTTATAACTAACAAATCTTTAAACATCCACTATGATTTATACTTTCCCGATGAAAAATAAAGATATATAAATTTTATTCCAAGACATACTAACAAGTCCCTAAAACTATAATTTCTGCTGTGGATAATCAATCTTGAAATGTAGGTTTTAGTTTTGGCATAAGTCGTATTTTTACGTCATTGCGAGGAACGAAGCAATCTGTATAAAAATTAAACAGATTGCTTCACTGCGTTCGCAATGACGGTGCAAACAAAAATACAGAAAATCGTGGCAAAAGAAAAAGAAGCGAAAGAAACCCCTTTAATGGGCCAGTACAACAAGATAAAACAAAAATATCCTGATGCTATTTTATTGTTCCGTGTAGGTGATTTCTATGAAACCTTCGGAGCAGATGCCATCAAAGCTTCTCAGATTTTGGGAATTGTGCTCACCAAAAGAGCCAATGGCAGTCAGACAGAACTGGAACTGGCTGGTTTTCCCTACCATTCCGTAGAAACCTATTTGCCTAAATTGGTCAAAGCCGGTTACCGCGTGGCTATCTGCGAGCAGCTCGAAGACCCGAAGATGACTAAAACCATCGTCAAACGTGGCGTCACAGAACTCATCACGCCTGGAGTTGCGGTCAACGATAAAATCCTCGACCATAAATCCAATAATTTTTTAGCATCCGTTTATTTTACAGACAAAGAAATAGGAATAGCTTTTTTAGATATTTCTACGGGTGAGTTTCTGGTCGCAGAAGGCGATGAATCCTATATTGATAAACTCATGCAGAGCTTCGCTCCTTCCGAGATTGTGTTTCCGAAGCATCAGCAGAAACGCTTCGTAGGCATTTACGGCAATAAATACTACACCTTTGCCATCGAGGACTGGGTGTATCAGCAAGATTTTCTGAAAGAAAAACTGTATCAGCATTTTCAGGTGCAAACGCTGAAAGGCTTTGGCGTGGACGAGCTGCATCTGGGTATTCAGGCGGCCGGTGCCTGTCTGCATTATCTGGCAGAAACGGAACACAACAAACTGCAGCATATTTCTACCATCTCGAGAATTGAGCACGATAAGTATGTCTGGATTGATCGTTTCACGGCACGCAACTTAGAACTGATTCAAAGCACACACGAAAAAGGCGTGCCCCTGATTCAGATTCTGGATAAAACGATTTCGCCGATGGGCAGCCGTTTGATGAAACGCTGGATTGTATTGCCCTTGAAAGATATTCAGCAAATTAATGAGCGACTGGATGCGGTAGAATTTTTGATTCGTGAAAGTGACACGCAGCAACACATCATTCATCACATCAAACAGATTGGTGATTTAGAACGATTGATTTCTAAAGTACCGATGGGAAAAATCAATCCGCGCGAAGTTGCTCAATTAAAACGTGCACTCATTGCTATCCAGCCAATTAAAGAAATCTGTATTGCATCGAATAATAACGGATTGAAAAAAATTGGCGAGCAACTAC
>JADLAJ010000135.1 GCA_020848255.1 Chitinophagales bacterium | reverse complement strand
GAAATAATATTGCAGCCGGTGCTTTTAACTATCTTACTCTGGCGGCCAATGCCGCAGATGACGGCAATACACCGCAATCCGTAACACTTTCATTGTCACAATTACCAACAGGCAACCATACGATTGCTGTGGAAGTTCATCAAACCACAGCAGCGAGCACAGATATTTCTTTTGATTTGGAATTAGTTGCCAATGAAATCACGGTAATTTCTTATGGTGGTAGCTGGAAATACCTTGATAATGGAACAGATCAGGGAACGGGATGGAGCGGTACTACTTTTAACGATGCAACCTGGGCCAGTGGCAACGCAGAGCTGGGTTACGGAGACGGAGATGAATCGACACTTATCGGCTACGGAGGCAATGCGGCCAATAAATACATTACTTCCTATTTCAGAAAAAATATTACCATAGGTAATACATCATCTTTTTCAGATTTTACCATGAATATGGTGGTGGATGATGGAATAATAGTTTACATAGATGGTGTGGAAGTCTATCGCAACAATATGCCCGCAGGAGTTGTGAATTACCTCTCGCTGGCAACGGCAGCATATGAAAACAATGCCCTCAGCAGCACCTTGTCGTTAGCACAGTTGCCTACCGGAAATCATACAATAGCGGTTGAAATACACCAGTCTGCTGTTACAAGTTCTGATGTCAGTTTTAATTTGGAGTTAAAAGCAAATTTTGCCGGAGCAGTGAATGTAACAAGAGGGCCATATCTTAACATGGCCACACAAAATTCGGTGCATGTACGCTGGAGAACCAGCAGTGCTTCCAATTCAGTTATAAATTATGGTACGGTGGATGGCAGTTTAACCTCAACAGTTACGGATGCTACTTTAACCACCGAACATGATGTTACCATTACAGGGCTATCACCGGATACCAGATATTTTTATTCCATTGGAAATACCTTGCCAACTGTACAAACACTAAAAACCGGTACGTATTATTACTTTTATACTTTGCCGATAAAAGGAGTAGAGCGTTTGTCGCGTTTCTGGGCTGCCGGTGATTGCGGCAATAATACTTCCAATCAGTTAAATGTAAGAAACAACTACATGCAATATATGGGCGGCAAACATGCTGACGGGATGTTGTTACTGGGTGATAATGCATACAATGCAGGTACAGATGCGGAATATCAGAGCAATTTCTTCCCGCAATATCAGGATTCTTTGTTGCGAAACGTCATCTTATGGCCGGCACCGGGCAATCATGATTATGCCAATAATGGTACTCGTCAGAATGACCATGTCATACCATATTACAGTATGTTTACATTGCCAACTGCCGGAGAAAGCGGTGGTGTCGCATCCGGCACGGAAGCTTTCTATTCCTATGATTTTGCCAATATACATTTTATCGCTTTAGATTCTTATGGAAAGGAATCTAACACTTACAGGATATGGGACACCTTAGGCCCTCAGGTAGTTTGGCTAAAAAATGATTTGGTAGCTAACACACAAAAATGGACCATCGCTTACTGGCATCATCCTCCTTATACATTAGGTTCACATACCTCAGAAGGTGAAGCGGATTTGGTGGCCATCCGTGAAAATTTTATCCGTATTCTCGAGCGAAATGGAGTGGATTTGATTTTATGCGGTCATAGCCATGTATATGAACGTTCTTATTTACTCAATGGACATTACGGCTACGAAGCATCCTTTAATCTTGCCACGCATGCCATCAGTAATTCATCCGCTAAATATGATAATAGTTCCAATTCTTGCCCATATACCAAAAAATCACCAGTGTCACTTGGGACAGTATATGTGGTCGCAGGTTCGGCGGGTCAACTTGGCGGACAACAAACAGGTTGGCCGCATAATGCCATGGTGTATTCCAATAACCTGCAGGGCGGAGGATTAGCTTTAACCATTAATGGTAATAGGCTGGATGCGGAATGGGTATGCAGCGATGGTGTAATTCGCGACCGATTTACTATTCTGAAAGATGTCAACAAGAAAGAGATATATACGACATTGGAAGGGGATAGTGTTAGCTTGGTTTCTTCCTGGAATGGTGCTTACAACTGGACCGGAGGAGCAACTACCAAACAAGTAAAAGTAGCTCCACCCGGCATTGATACCGATACCTTAACCGTTACAGATAATTTCAACTGTCTGCGGGATTCTTTTATTATTACCAAAGCATTACAACTGCCTGTGGAGTTATTGAATTTTTATGGACAAAAAATGACTAACCATCAGGTGATGTTGCACTGGACCACTGTGACGGAATACAGGAATGCTTATTTTGAGGTACAATGGTCTGTTGATGGAATAAATTTCAACGATATTGGTTTGGTCAATGGATACGGAACGACCAATCTTCAACATTCCTATCCGTTTTTGCATCAGCAGCCGGTGACCGGCAATAATTATTATCGTTTGAAACAAGTGAATGAAGATTCATCTTTTTTATATTCAATGATTATTCCTGTTAATGTTGATTCATTTATACAACAGATACCCAAAAATAAATTTGTGTACGTGTTTCCAAATCCGTCTGTCAGCGGAGAATTTAATGTAGATTATTATAATCCGCAAAATATAACGACGAGGATAAAAGTATATGACTTGATTGGGAAACTGGTGTATACAGATGAATGGACTGTTTTTTCCGGCATCTCACATTACCTGCTTAAATTGAAAGACCTGCCTAAAGGCACCTATTTACTGAATGTAGAAGACGAAATGGTGAAAATCCAGAAATGATTTATCAAAAGAATAAGAAATGCCAAGCGATTTATTTCCAACAACACCCGACTGCGAAATTGTAAGTACAAGAATTGTCAGCTCGCCGAGAGAATTGGTTTTTAAAGCATGGTCAGATCCGGAACATTTAAAAAACTGGTGGGGACCTGCGGGTTTTACCAATACCTTCGAAGAGTTTGATTTTCGTCCGGGTGGCAGATGGCGTTTTGTGATGCATGGTCCGGATAAAGGGAATTATCATAATGAATGTGAATTTGTAAAAATAGAAGCTCCTTCATTGATAGCCTGGAAACGTCATTCACAGCCTTTGTTTAAAGTATTGGCCACGTTTGATGAAGTGGCTTCAAATCAGACAAGTATTGTGTTCAGAATGATATTTGACACCCAGGAAGAATGTAACAAATTGAAAAAATTTGTCGTTGACAAAAACGAAGAAAATTTTGATAAATTAGAAAATGAATTGACGAAAATGGTTTTATAAGTATTATTGACTGTTGATTCCGTTTTCTATGAAACGATATATATACTATTTTATGTCTGTTGCAATTTTTGTATATTAGTCAGACAAACTATTACTTATGCCGTTCGACCAGTTGATGCTCGATGAAAATATACAAATCACCGGAATTATCATCGGAGTAGTGTTTATTGCCGGTAATTTGATTGAGTTTTTTTATTCTTTTTACAAAAAGAAAAACTATTATCCATTTCATTCACTGGTGATTAATTTCAGCATCGCGTTATTACAGCAACTCACAGATGTATTCAATAAAGTGATTTTCTTTGCCGGATTTTATTATGTTCAACAGCATTATTCCATTCAGCAGTTTTTAGGCTGGAAACAAATCAGTATTGATTTTCCGTTTTCTATTTCAAGAGCATTCCCATTCGTAGAGATCAATTCATATATGCTGTTCGTATGGTTGTTTATCTTGGTGACAGCTGATTTTTGTCAGTACTGGCTGCATCGTTTATCTCACGAAGTCAATATCATGTGGGCGGGGCATATTGTCCATCATTCTCAGGAAGCATATAACTATTCAGTAGCATTGCGGCAATCTTTTATAGAAAGTATTTATACCTGGATATTTTATTTGCCGCTGGCATTCTTCGGCGTTCCCTGGCAATTGTTTATCATGGCATATGCCATCAGTTTAATCTGGCAGTTTTTTGTGCATACCCGTTTTGTCAATAAATTAGGATGGCTGGAAAATATATTTGCAACACCCTCACACCATCGTGTGCATCATGGGAAAAATCCGCAATACATCGATAAAAATTACGGAGCGCTTTTTATTTTTTGGGATAAATTGTTCGGTTCCTTTGAGCCGGAAGTTGATGCAGTGGATTATGGAATCACCGTCCCGTTGCAAACGCAAAATCCGGTTTGGGTAAACATTCACCATCATGTGCATATCTTCAGAATGGCTTCCAAGGTAAGTGGTATTGCCGATAAATTGAATATCATTTTCGGTAAACCTGATTTTATTCCACTTGCTTTGGAAGACGAGTGTTTAAAGTTAAAAACGCAGCAAAAGCCTGAAACTAATGCTATTCCGCTCCTGAAAAGATTTTATATTTTTTTCAATTTTCTGTTTACCTCACTATCAGGTTTCTTGTTGGTTAATTATTATGAGGAAAGTAAGAATCTTCTACTTTTTTTACCATTGTCTTTATTGGCTGCGACAAGTTTTGCTATCAATATTTCGTTACTTGAAAATAAAAAATGGGCAGATTATGCAGAAGTAACGAAATTAATTTTGACTGGGGTAGCAGGTGCGGTGCTATTGAATACAAACCTTTCTAAACTGACAGGAATAATATTACTCTGCACGGCAGGATGCATGCTGTTTTATACCTGGTTAATAGCGAAAAACTACGAACAACGTATAAAGGCTACTTTACAAAAGTAACTATCACAAATAAGGTTAGCATTACAACAAAAAAGATAGCTACAAAATACTTGTGTAAGTCAATGTCTACTCTTTTATTATTCATTTTTCATTCTTAGTTACATAAACTTAACACAAGACTTTCACATTGTCGACAAACATTTATGCACACATCTGCATTTCGTGTTATCTCAAAATTTCAATATAAAATGTCGTCAAACTTTCGTTAATTTGAAAACTCAATACAAAATATGTCTGAAATAAATAAATACAGTAAAACCGTAACGCAAGACCCGACACAACCCGCCGCTCAAGCTATGTTGCATGCAGCAGGATTGACCGATGAAGATTTTAAAAAAGCTCAGGTGGGCATCGCCTCCACCGGCTGGGATGGTAACCCTTGTAACATGCATTTAAATGCTCTGGCAGCTAACCTGAAGAAACTGGTGACGCAGGAAAATTTAGTAGCACTTAATTTTTATACTATTGGGGTGAGTGATGGAATTTCCATGGGAACTTCCGGGATGCGTTATTCTCTCGTATCACGCGAAGTGATTGCTGACTCTATTGAAACCAATGCCGGGGCACAATTCTATGATGGCATCATTTCCATTGCCGGTTGTGATAAAAATATGCCGGGCGTTATCATGGGGATGTCGCGTTTGAACAGACCATCTCTGATGGTGTATGGCGGAACGATTGCTCCGGGAAAATATAAAGGAGAAACCCTGGACGTGGTTTCTGCATTTGAAGCACTCGGTAAAAAATTTGCCGGCACCATTTCTGACGAAGATTATAAAGGGGTGATAGAGCATGCATGCCCCGGAGCCGGCGCCTGCGGTGGTATGTACACGGCCAATACCATGGCATCTGCCATTGAAGCATTGGGCATGAGCTTGCCTTATTCAGCCAGCAATCCTGCGGTAAGCGAGGATAAGAAAAATGAATTAAAACAGGCAGCTGCAGCAATTAAAAACTTATTGGAGAAAGATATCAAACCAAGTGACATCATGACGTTCAAGGCATTTGAAAATGCCATACGTCTGGTGATTGTCTTAGGCGGAAGTACAAATGCGGTAATGCACTTAATTGCCATGGCAAAAACGATAGGCGTGAAACTTACGCTGGATGATTTTGTACGCTTGGGGAATAATACACCAATGCTGGCGGATTTCCGTCCAAGCGGAAAATACGTGATGGAAGATTTACATAAAATCGGCGGTGTACCAGCGGTGATGAAATACTTGCTGAAAGAAGGTATACTGCATGGCGATTGTCTTACAGTAACCGGAAAAACGGTGGCGGAGAATTTGGCGGAACTGCCGGATTTAACGGAAGGGCAGGATTTATTGCACACAGTTTCTAATCCTATAAAGCCAAGCAGTCATATCCGGATTTTATATGGTAATCTGGCCAGCGAAGGTGCCGTGGCTAAAATCACAGGAAAAGAAGGGGAACGATTTGAAGGAACTGCGAAATGCTATGATTCAGAACAGGAAGCCATCGATGCGATGAAGGATAAGAAAGTTGTGAGCGGAGATGTCGTGGTTATCCGTTATATCGGACCACGCGGAGCACCTGGCATGCCGGAAATGTTGAAACCGACATCTGTATTGATGGGCGAGGGCTTGGGCAAAGACGTGGCACTTATTACCGATGGCAGATTCAGCGGTGGTTCTCATGGGTTTGTGGTTGGACACGTAACACCTGAAGCACAAAGCGGCGGTGCGATTGCATTGGTGAAGGATGGAGATACTATCTTGATTGACGCGGTGAATAATACGATTGATGTATTAATTTCAGAAGAAGAATTAAACGCCAGACGAAGCACCTGGAAAGCGCCTGCATTAAAAGCTACCTCAGGTGTTTTATACAAATATGCTAAAACGGTTTCCTCTGCCAGCGAAGGATGCGTGACGGATGAGTTTTAGTAAAATGGGCATTTAGTTCAGTTGGTTTACCTGCCCGTCAGAAAACAGAATGGGATATTAGCTCAGTTGGTTTAGAGCACTACCTCGACAAGGTAGGGGTCGTAAGTTCGAATCTTACATGTCCCACATTATACGTATTGCGAAGTTTCTTTTAATTCATATTGATACCGAGCAAAAATAGTTTTAGAACACGGATAATACTGATTCTACGGATAAGTACGGATTAAATCAGATAAAATCTAAAAAATCCGTATCATCTGTGTTCTAACTATTGATAGTAGAGATACTCATCTTTTATATGATTTTAATTTCGCAAATGGTCTATTGTATAATAAATATAAACCGAATCGATCGCTCTGACGGGCAGGTTCATTAAAAAAATGAGTAAATAGTCTCATTTTTTTAATGAAATATTTTCTCTTTTCTGAATTTTAGTTTAATTTTAGGTTACACGAATGTAAATTTAAAATAAACACATGGCAGAAGTATCTATTTCCTACGCAGAATTTTACGAGAAGTGGAAAGCAAACAACCACACAGAGGATGTGATTATAGACGAATTACGTCAGCATGGTATGGATAGTTTACAAATTGTTGAAATGATCAGTTTCTACAAAAAGAAACGCAATGATGAGAAGCAATATCTCGGTTTTATTTTATTAGGTGTCGGAGCCTTTCTTGGTTTTTTAAGTTGTGTATTCACTATGCTGGATTTAGTGCCGGAACTTCGCGGATTTATGCTTTATGGTCTAACCAGTCTTGCATTGGTAGTCATATTTGTCGGATTGTATTTTGTGTTTGAATAGTTTTTATCCTAATTAATAGCTATGAAAAAAGCCTGATAAGATTTCTTATCAGGCTTTTGCATTTATAATTATATTGATTTATCCCAGCTGTTCATTCACATCATCGCCGTACCATTTAATTTTACGTGATAAATACATAATAACGCATAATACGATAAATAAACCTACACTGCCAATCAGTAAGGCATAATCTTCTGAACGCAATATGACAAACAGGAAACCATACAAAATAATAAGAATACCAGCAAGCAATGCCATTAGCCTGTTTTCTTTAAAGATGGTTTTAGAATATAAGGATATCAGCAGGATGATAGCAGCACTCGAAAGGAGGTAAGCTGTAGTGAAACCTAATTGCTCTGAAATAGAAAGCAGTAATGTATAAAAAATGATTAAAGCCAGTCCGACCAGTAAGTACTGAACCGGATGAATTTTAAATCCATTCAGGATTTCTGTAAATAGAAATACTAAAAACGTTAGCAAAATAAACATGATGGCATATTTTGCAGAACGCATACTTTTCTGATAATGGTCAACAGGAATCAATAAGTTGACGCCAAACGCCGCTTCATTAATATTATACGCGCTGTTGGTCCATTCCTGCGGGAAATTTCTGTTCAGGTTCAGCACTTTCCAGTTGGCATCAAATCCTTTGTCGTTCACCACATTACTGTCGGTGATAAAGGCACCGTCAAAACTCGGTGTTTTGTATGCTGATTTAAGTGTTACATTGGTTTCTTTTCCAATCGGAATAAAATATAAAGAAGAACTTCCGTTTAAATCCAGTGTCATACTGAAATCTATGCTTGAAGCATCTTTCACATTTACTTTTGCGCTCAATCCGGATGAACCATTGCCGCTGTTTTTTACAGGAACCGTTTCTACCGCACTTCTGTCGTAGTTATCATAAGAAGTATATTTATTTCCGGAAGAAACCAATATATCGTTGTCGTCAATTCCGGGATTCATTTCCAGTGTGTCTCCGTTCCAGTTCAAAACCACTCGTTTATTGATTCCTCTTAAATCAGGAATATTAAGGGATACATATGCTTTTTCCCAGAGTACATTTTCAGCGGCAATGCCCAGTTTCTCAATGGCAATCTTATTGAAACACCCTTTGATGTTCAGCTCTGTGGAATATACGACCGCGTCATAAATACTACGGTGTTTCAGTTCCGTTTTTACATCACCATTAATATCGAGTTGTTCGGGCAAGAAATGCATGGTACTGATGGTATTCGTATAAATCGTTTGTCCTTTATCATTCTGCGAAGCAACTACATCTTTATATGGAATATTAATGATGGGGCCTGCTATCGTTTGGTCGTAGCCCCATTTACTGCTGATTTCATTAATCACGTTCTGGCTTTGCGACTGACGTTCGGAAATCAATCCCTGTATCATGTAGGTCGGTATCAGTAATAGCAATACAAGAATGCCGACAGCCCCAAATTTTACGGTGTGTGAGGTTTTTACCCATGTAGAAAAGTTACTCATATTTTAATATTTTTTGGTTTGTTAATTTTTTTCTAAAATTATAAAGTATTTAGGTAGTTATATGTTAGGATATGTTAGAACGTGAATGGTTTTGTATAAAATATCTTAATTCATAAACAAATCGTAATTTTAAGAATAAAATAGGAATTATGTCTGTAAACAATATAGCAGTTTTTACATCCGGCGGAGATGCGCCGGGCATGAATGCCTGTATACGTGCCTGTGTGCGTGCAGGGATACAAAAAGGATGGAAAGTATATGGTATTCTGAATGGATACGAAGGCATGATAGATGGGCATTTCAATGAAATGGATTCACGTTCTGTCGGAAATATCATTCATCGGGGTGGCACTATTTTGAAGTCTTCCAGAAGTAAACGTTTTACAACAGCGGAAGGAAGAAAGCAGGCATATGAACAGTTGAAAAGCAGAAATATCGATGCGGTGATTGCTATCGGAGGAGATGGTACTTTTAAAGGTACACAGGAATTTACAAAAGAATATAATATACCGTTTATCGGTATTCCAGGAACGATAGATAACGATCTTTTTGGAACAGATTACACCATTGGATATGATTCAGCGGTAGCAACAGCGGTGGAATTAATCGACAAGGTGAGAGATACTGCGAATGCATTGGGAAGGCTTTTCTTTATTGAAGTAATGGGCAGAGACGTGGGGACTATCGCTTTGGCTTCCGGTCTGGCTTCTGGTGCGGAGGATATTTTAATTCCGGAGATAAAAACGGATCTGGACGAAATCTCGGCAAAACTTAAAAACAG
>JADLAJ010000134.1 GCA_020848255.1 Chitinophagales bacterium | reverse complement strand
TACGATAAATCATCGGTGATTTGAATGTAAAGCTTGCTGTACAGATTAGAGTCTTTATGCTTGCTTTTTGATAAACTTTCAAAGTCTGCCCACTTCTTTTTATTTTGTTGTATGAATTTGGTTTCCTTCATTCGTTGTCTAAAATAATAAAATTATTCAATTGTTTTTTTGAGATTTTTAAGATTTTTATACAGATTAGTTGTTACTTATTACTTTTTACTATATTTAGGCATGGCAAAAATTGATGTCACCACCACCCAAAATGTAACCATTCAGTATGAAACGGCAGGTTTTCTGTGGCGCTTTATCGCCTGGTTGATAGATACTTCTGCAATCTCGGTATTTTTCTTTGCCAGTATTTATTTATTTTTTTCTTTCGGATCATCAATAGATTCTGAATTGAAAATTGCCATTTTTAGTGCCGTTTTTACCATCATAAAATTTTCTTATTCTTTATTGATAGAAATGTTTACCAACGGACAGAGCATTGGTAAAAAGATAGTGGGTATTGTGGTGATAAAACTAAACGGCAATGCACTGGAAACAAGTGATTACCTGATTCGCTGGGCTTACCGCATGGTAGATTTTGGTATGTCTTTCTTCTCCGTAGGAACGATTTCTATTTTAATGAGCGAAAAAAATCAGCGTTTAGGGGATATGATTGCCAATACCACGGTGGTTAAACTGAAACCCGACAGAATTGTGACACTGGACGATTTACAAAACTTGCCGGATAAAGAAGATTATGTACCAAAATATCCGCAGGTAGTGAGATATAATGATGAAGAAATGCTGGCCTTGAAAAATTTACTGGTGCGCTATCAGCAATTTAGAAACAATACATACAATGATATATTGCATACCACTGTCGTTAAGTTAAAAGAACAAATGGGGCTGGAAGATATACGGATGGACGATGTAAGTTTTTTACGGGAGATTATCAGTGAGTATGTTATACTAACACGTTAAATTATTCGTAATTATGAATTTTTTATAAAATAAAAAAACCACGAGCATGCTCGTGGTTTTATCTTTGAAACGAAACTGAATTATTTAGTAGTCGTTTTCTTTACTGTAGTTGTTGTTTTCTTAGCTGTTGATGTAGTTTTCTTTACTGGAGTGGTAGTTTTTTTAACCGCTGTAGTTGTTTTCTTAGTAGTAGTTGTAGCTGCTTTAACTGGTGTAGTTGTAGCTGCAGTTGTAACTGCCGGAGCCGGTGTTGGAATGATAGAACTTGGTTCAGTAGCAGTTGGTGCTACTGCCGGAGCTTCTACAGTTCCGCTGATTTTTAAAACTACAGGTGAATTTTTAGCATTAGAGTTAACTGTTACGCTTTTAGAGAAAGGTCCAACTCTGTGTGTGTCATAGTGAACTTTAATTTCTGCAGTTTTACCAGGCATAATTGGTTCTTTAGGATACGTTGGTACTGTACATCCGCAAGAACCGTGTGCTTCACTGATAACGATAGGTGTAGTGCCTGAGTTTTTAAAAGTAAATACTCTGTTGCCATCTGCATCTTGTTTGATAGTGCCATAGTCAATAGCGTCTTTTGTAAACTCCATTGTTGGTGCATTAGGATCTGGTGCTACAGCAGCAGGTACTACTGGTTCGCCTTGTGCAAATACTCCAAAAGTAGTTGCCATCATTGTTAGTGCTAAAAATAATTTTTTCATGTTCGTTTTTTTTTAATTACAATAACAAATGTAATGCCTTTTAGTATACGCCGCCTGAATTGCTAAAAATTTTAAGTATAGTTTAACAAATTTCAGCTAATCTTTAAAAAACTAAGGTATATTTGTCTTAAATTCTACAAATGTACAGGTCATTAGGATTCTTTATTGTTAGTGTGATGTTGCTTTTATCTGCCAAAGCAGAGGTAGGTGTTTCTGTTGGAGCCAGAGCAGGTTTTAATATAGCTCATTTGCGAAAATTTACGCCACCGGATTTGTACAAAAAAAGAGTGACATTGGGTTCTGATTTAGCCGCTGTCCTGCGAATCGATTTTAATAAATATATTGGTATACAAACAGAAGTTGAATTTACCCAGAAAGGACAGGCATGGAAACGTACACAGGATTCAGCAAAATATGTATCTAAGTTTGTTTTAAATTATATTCAGTTTCCGGTGCTGGCCGTAGCCAGAGTGGGAAGTGAAAAAGTGAAAGGTGTTTTTTATCTGGGACCTTATTTTGCTTATTGGGCAGGTGGTTACGGACAAAATTCCGTTTCAGTAGACAAGCAATCCAAAAATTCCACCACAGAAAAATATATCTTTACTAAAGATGATATGCGTTTTGATGTCGGGCTGGTTACAGGCGCAGGAGCTGCCTTTAAGGTTGGAAAAGGCTGGATAGAAGTGACGGCCCGCCACAATCTGGGCCTGCTGAGTACCACCAAAAAGAACTCCGGACTGACCAAAACCTACAACTGTAATTTCAACCTTTCCCTTGGTTATTTGTATACAATCAAGTAGCAGTCAATCACTTATTTCTTATTAAACCATGTGGAAAAATTTACCCGTTTTTCCAGTACTATAATAATACATTTGCTTGTTGGCTAAGAACCTGTATGGAACTTACGACTCATTGCTCACGACTTACGACTTAAATTATGGCTGAAGTTCAATATACCGAAGAAAATATACGTTCACTCGACTGGAAAGAACATATTCGTCTTCGTCCCGGTATGTACATCGGGAAACTGGGAGACGGCACCGCGCCGGACGATGGAATTTACGTACTGCTGAAAGAAATCATCGACAACTCGATTGATGAGTTTGTGATGGGACACGGAAAACAAATCGACATTTCCATCAAAGATAAAGTGGTGACCGTGAGAGATTATGGTCGAGGAATTCCATTGGGTTCTGTAATCGATTGTGTTTCTAAAATTAACACCGGCGGCAAATACGATTCCCGTGCATTCCAGAAATCTGTAGGGTTAAATGGCGTTGGAACAAAAGCCGTAAACGCACTTTCTTCTTTCTTCAAAGTGGAATCATTTCGTGATGGTGAAACCAAAGTAGCTGAGTTTGATAAAGGCGAACTGGTTCATGATCATAAAATTGCCAAAACAACAGAAAGAAACGGCACGAAATTTCAGTTTAATGCGGATAATACCATTTTTAAAAACTTCCATTTTGTTTCAGAATTTATAGATGAGCAATTGTGGAATTATGCGTATCTGAATGCGGGACTGACGATTAATTTCAACGGTAATAAATTTGTTTCCAAAGATGGTCTGAAAGATTTACTGACCAAGAAAACGAATGAAGCAGAATTACGCTATCCGATTATTCATTTAAAAGATACGGATATCGAAATTGCATTGACACATAATAGCCAGTACGGTGAAGAATACTATTCGTTTGTAAACGGACAATACACCACACAAGGCGGTACACATCTCGCAGCTTTTAAAGAAGCGATTGTAAAAACCGTTCGCGAGTTTTATAAAAAACAATTTGAAGCATCCGATATCCGTCAGGCAATTGTAGGCGCCATTTCCGTGCGGGTGCAGGAGCCGGTGTTTGAATCTCAAACCAAAACCAAACTAGGTTCACAAAATATGTGGGAGAACGGACCAAGTTTGAAATCTTTTGTAAATGATTTTGTCAAAGACAAACTGGACTCTTTCCTGCATAAAAACCAAACGATTGCAGAGGCATTGTTAAAACGTATTCAGCAATCAGAACGCGAGCGTAAGGATTTATCCGGCATCCGTAAGCTGGCGAATGAACGGGCAAAATCTGCCAACCTGCATAATAAAAAATTACGCGACTGCAGAGTACATTATTCCGATGAGAAAAATGAAGTGCATGCAGAAACGACCTTGTTTATTACTGAAGGGGATTCAGCATCCGGTTCTATCACAAAAGCACGTAATCCTCAAACCCAGGCGGTGTTCTCTTTGCGTGGTAAACCCTTGAATTGTTACGGTCTCACTAAGAAAATTGTTTACCAGAACGAAGAATTTAACTTATTGCAGCATGCACTGGATATTGAAGAAGACGTAGAAAATCTAAGATACAACAACGTGGTGATTGCTACCGATGCCGATGTAGACGGTATGCATATTCGCTTATTGCTGATGACTTTCTTCCTGCAATTTTTTCCGGAATTGGTGAAAAAAGGTCACCTGTATGTACTGAACACACCCTTGTTCCGTGTGCGTGATAAAAAAGAAACCATTTATTGTTATTCCGATCAGGAAAGATTAAAAGCAATAGCCAAGTTAAAAGGCAAGCCGGAGATCACCCGTTTCAAAGGTTTGGGTGAAATTTCACCGAACGAATTTGAACAGTTCATCGGCAGAGATATACGACTCGAGCCGGTTGTTTTAAAAAGCAATCAGAGTATTGAGCAATTGCTGGAATATTATATGGGAAAAAATACGCCGGATCGTCAGGTGTTTATTATTAATAACCTGAAGATTGAAAAAGATGAAATTATTGAAGATCCGGTGCCGGTAGTTGAAGTTTAACTCCAATTGTCATTTCGAGTGAAGCGAGAAAACTTGCTAAAATAATTGAATATTAGAAGTAAATAGAAAATGTCAACAGAAGAATATAACGAACAGGACAGCCACATCACCACGATTGATGGCTTGTATGAAAACTGGTTTTTAGATTACGCATCCTATGTAATTTTAGAACGTGCCGTACCGGCTTTATATGATGGGTTTAAACCCGTGCAGCGCCGTATCCTGCACGCCATGAAAGAAATGGACGATGGCCGTTACAATAAAGTGGCGAATATCGTTGGGAGCACGATGCAGTACCACCCGCACGGTGATGCCAGTATCAACGATGCTATTGTAAACATTGGGCAGAAAGATTTACTGATTGATTGTCAGGGGAACTGGGGCGATATACGAACAGGCGATAATGCTGCAGCAGCGCGTTATATTGAGGCGCGTTTGTC
>JADLAJ010000133.1 GCA_020848255.1 Chitinophagales bacterium | reverse complement strand
AAATACTAATCAAAAATAATCGAGTAATATTATCTTAACTTTCAATCATTATTCTTTTTGTATTTTTATAATCACATTTCAAACGTATGTCAGAAGATAAAGTAACCATTACCCTTGGCGGAAAAACCACTGAATGTCCTGTTTTAGTAGGCACAGAGAACGAATACGCAATCAACATTGATAAATTAAGAGAAGACACAGGCTTTGTAACCCTTGATTTCGGATATAAGAACACAGGAGCTACGACAAGTAAAATTACTTTTCTGGATGGAGAATTAGGCATTTTGCGCTACAGAGGCTATGAAATTGCCGATTTAGCTGAAAAATCAAATTTTGTAGAAGTAGCTTATTTATTGCTGTACGGCGAATTACCAACAACAACACAGTTAGCTGATTTCAACCAGAAATTAAAAGACAACTCTGATATTCCATCAGAAGTAGCAACTATCTTAAAAGCATTGCCGAAAGGCACGCATCCGATGGCGCAACTGGCAGCTGTTACCGTTGTATTATCCGGTGTTTATAAAGACGGCGCAAAATTAACGGACGAAAACTATATCAACATTTTAGCAAAATTTCCGGTACTGGTAGCGATGATTATTCGTAATTCTCAGGGATTGGATTTTGTGGCGAATGATAAAAACTTAGATTATGTGGCCAACTTCCTGCATATGGCATTTGGCAAACCTGCATCGAACGTTTTGATAGATGCAATGGATAAATTACTCATTTTACATGCAGATCATGAGCAAAACTGCTCTACTTCTACTGTAAGAATGGTAGGCTCTTCCAACGCAAATGTCTACGCTTCAGTAAGTGCAGGTATCAGTGCACTTTGGGGTCCGTTACACGGCGGTGCTAATCAGGCGGTTTTAGAACAATTGGAAGCTATTGAAAAAGACGGCGGAGATACGGCAAAATTTGTGGCTATGGCTAAAGATAAAACTTCGGGTTTTAGATTAATGGGTTTCGGACACCGTGTTTACAAAAATTTTGACCCTCGTGCTAAGATTTTGAAAAAAGCATGTGACGAGGTTTTAGATGATTTAGGTGTTCAGGATAAAAAATTAACCATCGCAGTAGAATTGGAGCAAGCAGCATTGAACGATGATTACTTTGTATCCAGAAAACTATATCCGAATGTAGATTTCTACTCCGGCATCATCTATCAGGCTATCGGCTTCCCGACAGATACATTTACTACCTTGTTTGCATTGGGCAGATTGCCGGGTTGGGTGGCACAATGGAAAGAGTTGAAAGAAAACAAAGAGCCGATTGGTCGTCCGCGTCAGATTTATTTAGGCGCTACCGTTCGTCCGTACAGCGATATTGCTGAAAGATAATTTAAAGAGAAAGGTGATTTGAATCATCTTTTTTATACATATTATATTCTACCTTTACGGTATTAATGAAAGCACTGGGTGCCATATTATTTTCTGTATTTTTTCTGCTTACCACCATGCAGGAAGCTACCTTTTTAATCCTGTACAAGTTAAACGAGAAAGAGATTACGGAAAAATATTGTATTAATAAGAATCTAAAAAACTCTTGCTGTAAAGGTTCCTGCCACTTAAAAACAACAATTTCTAATGCAGAAAGAGAGGACACCAAAAATCCTTTTTCTACCGCCAACGTGAAACTGAAAGAAGTAGAAATCATCTTTCAGCAAGTTCAGAAAATTAATCTTTCAACTCCTGTATCTGCAGATATAGTATTCCGTCACACTCCGGCTTCCGTACTGGAGGAAGGCGTCACCTCCTCTCTGATTAAACCTCCCACTGTTTTAGGATAAAGGTCTAGCCCTTAATAGGAATTAGGCAGAAACAAAAGTCCCTTTAGGGATTTAGGGTTCATTCTAAAACAAAAATAATGTATAAACTTATTATTGCATTTATGTGCTGCTTTAGCAGTGCGTATGCCTGTGATTTTTGCGGCTGTTCTCCGGCGGTGATGAATACAGATGTGTTGTCGTTACAACCACAATCTTCTGTAGGAACATCGCTGCAATACCGAAATTTCAAACATCTGGTATCTGATGCCAACGTAAAAAGAACGCAAATTATAACGCAATCTTTTTTTGTATCCTATGCACCCAAGAAATGGGTGGACATCCGTTTATCGATGCCCATTACCTGGATGTTTAATGAGTACAAAGTGCTGGATGAAAACACACCCCATTTGAAAGAAAGGAAATTCGGTGCCGGCGACCTTATGTTATTTTCCAATTTCAGGGTGCTGTCAAAACCGGCATTGGGCGATAAAAAAACCGGACATATCATTAATCTCGGCTTTGGATTGGGGTTTCCTACGGGAAGCAAGAAATCCTCTGCTAACGAGCTCCTGCAGGATTTTAATTTCGGAACCCAAATGGTTGCATTCTATTTCTCCGGAACCTACAGCATGAGTGTCAAAAGCTGGAGTCTGGTCAACTCCGCGCTGGTGAAAATAAATATGTATAATAAGGATAAGGTAAAATACGGCAATATGTACTCGTATCAGCTTTCTGCAAATTATACCCATTTTTTTAAATCAGTGGCATTAACACCGATTGCAGGAATCCGTGCGGATATATCTCAGAAAAACTTACACAATAAGATTATACAAAGAAAATCCGGCGGCTGGGCGTTTTTAGCAAACATTGGCGTTCAATGCGCCATTAAAGAGTTTGCCTTTAACCTGAGCGTTTCACAGCCAATGGCACAAAGCATCTCCGGTGGCAACGTAAAAGAACAAACCGGATTTAATTGCATGTTTCGTTACCAGATAAAGAGAAAACCAAAAATAACAGCTGAAAGTACAGCTAAATAATAACCAGCCTTAAACTAAAAGTCATGTTTAAAAAAATAATCATTGCAAGTATCTGTTGTTGTACAACCATCATTGCCTGCCAAAAAGAGACAGACAATAATGCTCCTGTTATTTCCCTGCTGTTGCCAACAGAAGGACAGGAAATCAATGCAACAACGGATTCCGTTATCATACAGGCAACGATGGATGATGCTGATATGCACAATTTCAAATACACCGTTACCAATAAAGCGAACGGCGATACATTAATCCATATCAATCCAAGACATGATCATGTGGAGCATATTGACTTTTATAAAGGATACAAGCTTATTATTGATGCAAACATAGATGCTCTTTTAGTTTTTACGGCGGAAGACCATAGCGGAAATGTCTCTACCAAATCGGTAAATTTTAAATTGATTAAATAACACAACATGTCCACTTTAATTACATACGGAGCACTAATAAGCGGATTGATAGCCATCTTTAATATCATGGAAATTATTTTTTATTTCTTTTTGGGTATCAAAAATAAAACCATCTTAAAATGGATCTCCGTTTTAGCGGCATCTGTGCTATTATTATACTTTCCAAACATGGAAGGTATCCTCTTCCTGTTGTTCGGCCTAGTAGCCTACAACATGGGTAAAATGATTCTCCTGGTAGAATCTGTTAAAACAAGTAATTCTTAAAATCTAAACAATCAAACAAATGAAAAAAACACATTTATTCTTATTATCCATCGCCATCTTGTCATTCATTACATCTTGTAAAAAAGAAGAAACACCGGAAGGACCGGGAATGGTGGCTATCGAATTTGACAACAGAGCCGGTTCCGCAGATTTAGAGTTAAATACTACCTGGTACAAAAACGCTAATAACGACTCTATGAATTTCTCATTATTCAAATACTATGTAAGCAATTTCGTCTTCACAAAAGAAGACGGAAGCAACTATGTGGTACCAAAAGATGAATGCTACTTTTTAATTGACGAAGCAAATGTTGCTTCACAGGAGGTAGAATTCGAAAATGTTCCTGCGGGAAAATATGTTTCTGTAACATTTACCATTGGCGTTGACTCTTTAAAATCAACGGCACCGCAATCAGAAAGAACCGGTGTATTGGATATTACTGCAAATGCTGATATGTATTGGACTTGGAATTCAGGTTACATCTTTGTAAAAACCGAAGGTACTTTCTCTCAGGCTACAGGTCATGACTTCATGTATCATATCGGTGGTTTTGGTGGTTATTCTTCTGCAACGGTTAATAACCTTAAAACAGTTACAATGGTATTACCAGGTGCTCCGCTTAACTTCGGAAGCAACAATCATAAACACATTCATACCTATGTAGATGCATTGAAAGTGGTTAACGGAACGACCAACATCAGCGTACCAACCACACCGGTAGTAATGGGCGGACCGGATGCTCCAAAAATTGCAGAGAATTACAAAAGCATGTTCGTTGTTGATCATGTAGAATCAGAATAATTTTTTCGCTTAAACCAAAGGAGAGTCATTGAAATTCTCCTTTGGTTTTCTTTTAGAATTTATTTTGGTCACTCCTGTAAAAGAGTATCATGAAAAAGATTTATTATTTATTATGTGTCTTGTTGCTTGTCCAGTGCTCCAAAAACGAAGACAATAATCCAACAGACAAAGGTTTTGTCATACCGGATAATTTTCCGGCTGTTAAGTATAATCTGATTGAAAACCCTTACTCGAATGAAAAACGTGAATTGGGAAGAAAATTATTTTATGATGCCCGATTATCCAGAGACAATACGGTTTCTTGCGGCAGCTGCCATCAGCAAGTTGTTGCCTTTGCACATGCTGGACATCGGGTCAGTCACGGAATAGACAACAAACTAGGCACCCGTAATGCTCCGGCCTTATTTAATCTGGCATGGAATCCTTTATTTTTCTGGGACGGCGGCGTCGGAGATTTGGATTTATTCCACATCAATCCTATTCAGAATCCCGTTGAAATGGATGAAACAATTCCAAATGTCATCACCAAACTAAAAACAGACAACAACTACACAGATTTATTCAAAAAGGCATTCGGCTCCTCGGATATTACGCCATTGCGTTTCAATCAGGCCTTATCTGCTTTTATGATTTCCATTGTATCTAATCAATCCAGATATGATGACTATATCGCCGGAAATACTGCTGCATTGAATACCAGTGAAAAAGAAGGATTACAACTGTTCAATCAGAAATGTGCCAATTGCCATGCGGGTATTCTGTTTTCGGATTTTAGTTTCAGAAACAATGGCCTGACGACAGGCGCTGATTTGGGAAGATTCAGGGTGTCTGTGATTACCACCGACAGTTTCAAATTTAAAGTACCTAGTTTACGAAATGTAGAAAAATCCGGTCCTTACATGCATGATGGCAGATTCACTACTCTGGAAGAAATTCTAGATCATTATGCAACAGGTGTGGTGAAAACAAATACCACATTAGATACGATTTTACAACAAGACGGCACACTGGGAATTCCGATGACGAATGAGGAGAAAAACAAGATTATCTTATTTCTGAAAACACTTACAGATACGAAGATGCTTAGTGATACAAGATTTTCTGAACAATAGTTATTTGCCAAGACTTAAATTAATGGTCAGTACTCAAATGGTGCTGACCGTTTTTATTTTATATCTTTGCAGCATAATAAATATTTTGCACGAAGTAAATCCATTAATAGAAGAACGCGCCATACTGATAGGTATCATTCGTGATAATCAGACAGCTGAGCAGGTAGACGAATATCTGGATGAACTCGCTTTCCTGGCCGAAACGGCTGGAGCTGTTACCGTAAAGACATTCACACAGAAACTGAAACATCCGGATGTGCGTTATTTTGTAGGTTCCGGTAAAATGGAAGAAATAAAAGCATACAAAGAATATGCTGATGTGAATACCATCATCATTGATGATGAGATTTCTCCTGCACAGCAACGCAACCTTGAAGAAGAATTGAAGTGCAAGATTTTAGACAGAACGAGTCTGATTCTGGATATTTTCGCCATGCGGGCACAAACCGCTCAGGCACGTACACAAGTGGAATTAGCGCAAATGCAATATCTGTTACCTCGATTAAAAGGGTTGTGGACACACCTGGAAAGACAGCGTGGTGGTATAGGTATGCGCGGTCCGGGTGAAAAGGAAATTGAAACAGACAGACGTGTCATCAATGATAAGATTGCCCGACTGAAACAGGATTTGGAAATCTTAGACAAACAAGAACAGACCCGCAGAAAAACGCGCGGCGAACTGATTCGGGTGGCATTGGTAGGATATACGAACGTGGGCAAATCCACCATCATGAATTTACTAAGCAAAAGCGAGGTGCTTGCAGAGAATAAGTTGTTTGCAACGCTGGACACAACGGTAAGAAAAGTGGTGATTGAAAACATTGCCTTTTTACTGAGTGATACCGTTGGTTTCATCCGGAAATTGCCGCATCATCTGGTGGAGAGTTTCAAATCTACGCTGGATGAAACGAAAGAATCGGATATAATCGTGCATGTGGTAGATGCTTCACATGAAAATTTCAGAGATCATATCAACGTGGTGAATGAAACGCTTTCTGATTTAAGTGTTACGCGTCAGCCGCGCCTGGTCGTATTTAATAAAATGGATTTGTATCGCGAAAAATATTTCGACCGTTTTTTACCGGAAGAAATTAAAAAAGAACTATCCGAAGATTTCGAGAAAAATATGCGCTCCTGGATGAATTGCAACTGCGTATTCATTTCCGCTACCAACAAGGAAAATATCGAGGAATTAAGAAATACGATGATTCTGATGGTGCAGGATATGTATCATAAACGTTATCCGTACAAAAGTAATTTTTACGGATAAATTTAGCGTTTAAGCCTCTTTCACCTGTATGTCATGATATTTATTAGTGAATTTTCCTATGACGAAAATTTCGCTTTCTATTAGCCTTTTCAGCTGCAGACTATTAATATCAGCCTGCATCACTCTTCTGTGTTGCGGATTTAAGGTACCACCCGGTCCGCCCGGCTGCGCATTCACATTATTCTGAAACTCCTGGTCAACCAAAGAACCTCTTGGATACATGATGCCAGGCCTTCCCTTGCCTACCAGGTTTAAATCTTTAGGGTGCGGCAAACCCAGCGAATGGCCGTATTCGTGGGCTGCGGTAGTGGAACCTGTGTACAAATTATTTCGCTGGAAATAGCCCGTATTACTGCCGATTCCATCCATACTGGATATATTCAGTTTCGCATATTCTTCAATGCGGATATAATTATTTTTCGGGTTCTCATTTTCGAGAACACTTTGTGCGGATAAAAAACTATTGTATTGTGCCGTAATTTTAAATCTAACCGTAAAATCGGAATCATACAGGCTTGTGCGCCCATTCGGGTCGTTCCACATTATTTCAATTTCTTCAGTAATATGTTTACTGATTTCATAATCCGCGGCATTGCCATAGCAAATGATATTGGATGAAATCGTAATTAATCTTGCGGATGTGTCAATTTCAATGGTGCCCATTTTTGTTTCTTAATCAAATATAAAAAAACTAATCGTACATCGTTAATCGTACATCGTTAATCCTTATCTTTACCCTATGCAATCAAAAATTCAGGATATATTAAACGCTTCTATTTCGGTAAAACAACAGGTACTGGAAAATGAGACTTTGCTAAAAACAATGGAAGCCGTAACAGATGCCGTGGTAGCCTGTTTTAAGCACGACGGGAAATTATTATTTTGCGGAAACGGCGGTTCGGCAGCAGACGCACAGCATCTGGCGGCAGAATTTTCGGGCAGATTTTATACGGACAGAGAGCCTTTGGATGCGGAAGCTTTGCACGTAAACACCTCCTATTTAACGGCAGTTGCCAACGATTACAGTTATAACGAAGTCTATGCGCGCATCGTGAAAGCGAAAGGCAGAAAAGGTGATATTTTAATCGGCTTATCTACTTCCGGAAATTCAGGCAATATCGTAGAAGCATTTAAAGTAGCCAAAGAGCGCGGATTGATTATTGTGGGATTCACCGGCGAAACAGGCGGAAAAATGAAGGAATATTGCGATTATTTAATCAATATTCCATCTACCGATACACCAAGAATTCAGGAATGCCATATCACGGTTGGGCATATCATCTGTCAGCTGGTGGAAGAAAAATATTTTAGTATTTAGTTGTAAGTAATCAGTAGTAAGAATTTCTAATTAAATATAATTCAACATTCAACACTCAACATTCAATACTAATACAACGCCAGTCATAATTTTAGCAGGCGGTTTCGGTACACGCTTGAGTACGGTGGTAAAAGATGTGCCTAAACCGATGGCTCCGGTTAACGGTAAACCATTTCTTCATTATATTTTCAAGGAATTACAGCATCAGAAAATTCAGCAGGCGGTGCTTTCCGTCGGACACTTAAAAGAAGTTATACAGGATTATTTTCAGGATAGTTATCTCGGAATTTCGATTCAATATGCTGTGGAACACGAACCACTGGGCACCGGCGGCGGCATCAAACACGCCTTCAGTCTGGTGAAAGACGATGCCTTTGTTTTGAACGGCGATACTTTTTTTGATATCGAATTATCAAAACTGAAAAATGCAGATGCGGATATTTCCATTGCACTGAAACCCATGTTTAATTTCGACCGCTATGGAACCGTAGAGCTCAATGATGAACAGCGCATTATTTCTTTCAATGAAAAAAAACACTGCGAACATGGTTTGATTAACGGAGGAATCTATTATTTCCGAAAATCATTGTTTGAAAAAATAGCAACGGACAGGAAATTTTCTTTTGAGAAAGATATTTTAGAAAAACATCTGCATGATTTAAACATTCATGGAAGCATTTTTGATAATTATTTTATTGACATCGGCATTCCGGAAGATTATGAAAAAGCAAAAGTAGATTTTAAATAGAACAATGAATTACCAAAAAAAAATATTTACTCTTTGTTTAACAATAATTTCTTTGCAACTGTTCAGTCAGGATTGGGTAGGATTTAGTGACTTAAGAGAAAAGGAAGAAGGTTTTGTGATTGAAAACTCCGGTTACACAACAAAAGGAATTATACAAATAAAACCGTGTAGTGAAAAGATAATTATTAACACAAAAGATTCAACTATAAAAATAGACCCTTTATTAATTAAGCTAATCCAGAAAGGAACACATACTATAATCCCAAAATTCTTTAATGATTCAACTGACTTTTACTTTTGCGAGGCCGTTGATACGGTTCATACTCTTAAAATTTATAAAGGATACTATTGTGGAAATTCACACACTACCGGTGTAATAGGATTTATGGGTAGTGCTTATGGTTATAGTCCAGTATTTTGGCGTTCCTATGTTCTTTCTACAGATAATAAAGAGGCGGTTTCGTTGGATAATACCGCTGATGGTATCAATATGGTAAGTTATAAAAAACAGTTGCGAAAGATATTTGCAAACAACCAGAAAATATTACAGTATCTGGACTCCTACAAAAAAATTAAATTTGAAGACATTCCGAAAGTGGTTGATTACATAAACTCTATATATTAAAAATCAGATGCTGAATATAAACTCAAACTGGACTTTATTTCTCGACCGAGATGGCGTCATCAATAAAAATATTGATGGCGGTTATGTGCTCGACTGGGAGCAGTTTGAGTTTCTGGACGGTGTGCTGGAAACCATGCCAAAACTCGCCAGATTATTCGGCAGAATTATCGTGGTCACCAACCAGCAGTGTATTGCCAAAGGATTGCTGACGGAAGAAGGATTGAATGAAATTCATCAACATATGATGAACATGATAGAACTGAATGGTGGCAGAATCGATGCGGTTTACTACGCGCCGGACATGGAATCTGAAAGCAATACGCTTAGAAAACCTAAGAATGGCATGGCTTTGCTGGCAAAAAACGACTTTCCGGAGATTGATTTCAGCAAATGTATAATGGTGGGCGATAAGCTTTCCGATATGAAATTTGCCAAATCTGTTGAAATGACAACATTTTGCATATCAACAAGTTACAAAAATTCATCCCTGGTTGATTATAAGATTCCCGCTCTTGGTGCTATTTTAGAATATCTGAATTTTTAAAATTCTTAAAAAATATTGGCACAGATATTGACTTTTATACTGCAAATGCATATATTTATGAGTACGAAAATTGTGAATAACCGAAAATTTGTGAATAAGCCTATGCGTAAAACGTTTACATTACTGCTTTTATTGTCTGCTTCATTGTTTTTTTTACCGAAGTATACACATGCTGCTTCCCTTCTGGAAGTGACTTCTGTCGACGCAAGATTTGGAGAGAAAGAATTGATTAAATTTTACCCGAATCCGATGATAACCGATGCCAATATCAAAATCAGTGATGAAATTGATTTAGATAAAAGCAAAGTATCCGTTGTGTTTTACAACATCGTTGGAAGCGAAGTTTATAAAATCGCTCAGGTAAAAGAATACGAGTTAAAAATCTCCAGAGATATTTTTAAAAATTCAGGCATTTATTTTTATCAGTTAAAAGTAGATGAAAGTGTGATGAGCACCGGAAGAATTACCGTGAAATAATTTCTGTTTAAAATAAAACAAAAAGACCAATTTAAAGATTGGTCTTTTTTTATTCAGCATTGCAATGAAAAATTTCCTTGTCCTACTTATAACGATGCTGCTCGGTCTCTTAGTTGCCTGCGAAAAACCTGCAACCAAACCTGCTGATAATAATCTGTCAGGAAGATGGACAGAGCAGGTACCGGATGGTATGTCATATTATGAAGCGACACTACATTCGTTTTCTTTTGATAAAGACAGTTTTAACGCTAAGATTCTTTCATGGACGGATGTTGTTGAGATTATATACACACAAGTCTGTGATACCTGTCCACGCATTATAGATTCGTGTGCCAGCAACTTTGGGCTCGAAGAAATTTATGTAAGAGGAACATACACGCAAAGAAACGACAGTATTTATTTTACAGGAAAAACCTGCGACTCCCTTTATCAAAGAGATATACAACCGAGATGCAACGGAATAGCGGATTATAATGAGAAATTTCTGTTTGCTAAAAATGACACCGCCATCATTTTAAACACAGATAAAGCATCAAGTTTTGGGTACGGTATTATTCTAAAGAAAGAGTAAAAAAGGCTACACTACAAATTATTGTACAACTTTAATGCTATCCATGGGCCTTTGCATAATTGGTTTTCTCGCAGGCAAATTCATGCACAAAATAGTCATCCATTTCATTCGCTTTCACAATTAAGTTACTCAGATTTTGTTGAATCTCAGCTGCTCTGTCGGAAAACACATCACTCATCCGTACTCTGTACGATAAATAAATCTGATTGTTGTATACCGCCAACTGATAAGGAAAAACAGGATTGCTCATTACAAATTTCAGCAGCGTTTCTAAATTTCCTGTCGGCAGATTGTTGATAGGTGAAGTGGCGTATAAATAATTTTTGTCGTACACAAAAATGCGCACCAGGGCACTGCCGGAGTGAAACTCCCAGAATTCATTGCCGCAACGTGCCAGCAAGGGATCAATGCCCATGTTTTTTACAGCGTTTTCTACAAACTGAGAAAGCTTGCTGATTTCCTTATCATCAAAAATTTT
>JADLAJ010000132.1 GCA_020848255.1 Chitinophagales bacterium | reverse complement strand
TTTTACAACCAACAGAGCGTTTCATTACACAACAAGGTGGCAAAATTCAACGAAACACAGCCATTGATTCCATTGAATTTGTCAATGAAAAATTCATCGTTAATAATGACATTTTTGATTATTGCATCTTGAGTTTGGATGTAAAACACCTGAAACCACTTATACAAAACTCAAAAGGTTTGGAAAAATATTCGTTGCTGCAACATAATACAAATGCCATAAAATGCACAGACAGATATGCCGTGCTGAGATTGTGGACAGATAGTTTTGAGACTAATAAAACACTGCCGTTCTTCATTTTTACCGACAGATTAAAATGCCTGGATAGTGTGACGTTTTACCATAAAATGGAAAAGGAATCGGCTGACTGGAGTGCAAAAAACAAGGGCGGGATTTTTGAATTACATTCCTATTCCTTGCCGGATGCTTTGACAAAAGAGGATGATATCAAAAAGCAATTGCTGGATGAATTGTTTCATTATTTCCCGGAATTGAAAGGCATGCAAATCAAACATGAATTTTTTCAACACAGAGATGATTTTCCGGCTTTTCATTTAAATCAGCATAAACATCGACCAACGATACAAACGGAAATTCCGAACTTATTTTTTGCCGGTGATTGGGTGAAACTACCTGTTCCGTCCATGTTGATGGAAGCTGCCTATACCAGCGGTGCTATGGCTTCTAATTTTATTTTCAATAAAGAAAACCTGCAGGAAAATTTATTGGAAAGCGTGTATGGTTATGGTTTGCTGGCGAAAGAGTAGACTATTTCTTATCCCAGGTTTCTATAAAATTGACCAGCACACGTTTCATTGCTTCCATGGTTTCCGGATTCAAACATTCAATTTTATCCAGTCTTGTGTGGTAAGTTGGATCTAAATGTTCCGAATCCATTCCGATGACGGCAATAGCTGGCAACCCATGAATATGAAATGCAGATGCATCTGTAGCGCCAACACCTAATGGTAGTTTTTTATACGCAGTATTCGTTGCCTTAAATGCATTTTCTACTAATTGCAAATAATCATTATTATAGAAAACCAGCGTATTTATTTCAGAGGAAACCACAGTCAGGTGCTCCAGATCTTTCATGGAATCTAAATTAAATAAGAATGCTTTCTCGTCTAAGAGCTGTTGTTTGTGTTTCTTTGCATAGGCAAAAGAGCCACGCAAAGCTGCTTCCTCCGAACCAAAACTGATAACACGAACACGCGTATTTTTTAGTTTATTAACAGAAAAAACTTTTGCCATTTCCACGGCTACCGCTACACCAGACAGGTTGTCGGATGCACCATCGACCACCTCTTTTCCGTGCATATCATAAAATACAATAAGAACAGGTGTAAGCAATAAGAATAACCACCATATGTACGAAAACCAAATAGCAGTAATAAATACAGCCAACAACGCATACAAACCCAATAACGAGATTTGTATGCCTGCAATAACGGATAAAACAGCACCGGTTTGTTTTAATCTGTACCACCATTTAAATTCTTTAACACTATCCATGTGTCCGGCAATAATAATGGTGGAAGTCGCCGTTTCCAAAGGTTCAACATCTCCAATCACATTCCAGGAGGGTTTATTCGGAAACAAAAAATCCAGCCAATGTCGATAGGTTACAAAGTGACCCAAAAACAGTATAGTATTCAAAATTCCTAACACTGCAGCAATACGAATATCTATTTTAAAGAATACAAGCACTACGATATAAACCACGCAAAATATTTTCAATGCCTGGAAATGTGCTTCCAGCGGAGATTGAAATTCTTCTACTTCAACTTTGTCGCAATACTTTTTCAAAATATCCGCCGTATAATACTGCGCGTTTTTTTCCTGCTCGCTGCCGAAATATCTCCCGCCAAAGCGCGTAATGATGTCCTGAATAAAATTGATCATATGTTGGTTTTATAGAATAAAGGGTAATTTATGAAATTAATACCGGCTATCTAACTGTTTTTGGTTATTTTTTAAATGATAACACCATTTAGTATGCTGTATTTACAGTTATTTTTATTTTTAGTATGAAAAGCAATTTGTATGAATGCAGTGCAGTCGTTCTTTAAAGGAATTCCCGAAGTCTGGAAATCATGCTGGTCGATAAAATACTTTAAGGTGCACTTTTTGTTTTCATTTATTTTGTTTGCAGCGGTTATTCATTTTTCATGTTTATACCTGAGTATCTGGGAAACGAGAACGGGTATCTCCATCATTGATCCTTTATTGAGCAGACTTCCTCCCAGAGAATTCTCCGTTCAGATTTTTTCTATTGTTCATTCTTCTTTGCTGATCACCTTAGTATTGTATTTAGCAACACCTAAAAAATTATTAAAAGCATTACAGGCATACGCATTATTGCTTTTTTTCAGAACACTCTTTATTTATATATTCCCTTTAGAAGCGCCGAAGGGAATGATTTTCCTTCAGGATCCGATTACTGCCTTCTTTTTAAATTCAGTGAATGTAGTCACTAAAGATTTATTCTTTTCCGGACATATTTCAGCGATGTGTCTGTTTGTCTATTTTACAGATAATAAAATTTGGAAAACCTATCTGATGTTTGCAACACCTTTTCTGGCGATACTTATTTTGTGGCAGCATGTGCATTATACGATTGATGTAGTGGCAGCACCATTCTTTGCATTTATATGCTGTAAGTTTATTGATGTGGTAAATGAACGCTGGGAGTTCGGTCTGGACAATATTCAAGCTGAGCGGCTGGAGCTTAGCAGAAATGAACTTTAAACTGCGGCAATTTCTTCTTTCTTGCTTTTTTGCTTCATCTCCAGTTGTAGAATGCAATCATAAGTTGCGTTTCTTAATGCCAGTTCCCTCGGGTCATTTGCGATGTGTGTACCCATTTTATTCATGACATAACCGAAAGCAACTTCTTTTTCCGGATCGGCAAAACCGCCGGAACCGCCCGCACCAAAAGAACCGTAGCTTCTGTAGTTAATACCAAAATTCTGAAACTCGGATGGTTTGGCAAAGCCCAGTGAAAATGGAATATCTACGTTGAGCACCAAATCGTTTTTTCCATGTTTGGGATGTATAGGAGCGGCTTCTAATGCTGCCAATGTTTCTTTGCGAATGTGCAGTGTTTTACCACCGGTAGCAAATTCATTATACGTTTGCGCAATAGATCGGGCATTCCCAAAACCATGAGCAGAACCATTTGGAATTTCTACGTATTTGCGATTGTTAAAATTATTCAGATTCAGTGCATGCGGCGGATTCAGTAAAGATTTATAAAAATGAGAAAATGGATTTAAAATGCCTTTCATGATACGCCCGAGATCGGTGTTTTGTTTGCCGGTAAAAGCTTCCTGCGGTAAAAACGGAATTAGCTGAGCAATGCGGTGTTGTGGAATCTCTTTAGGTAATCCGATGTGAAAGTCAATATCCAGTGCATCGGCAATTTCATCTTTGAAAAAACGGTGCAATGGCTTTTTTAAGGGATCCACTCTCTTGCAAATTTCGTTTTGATACATGGCAATCGTCCAGGCATGATAGCCTTTTTTATCTCCGGGATTCCAGTATGGTTTTTGTTTGGCCAGGCAATCAGCTAAAACATCTTCATCTGTCAGCACTTCATACTTTAGTTTTTTATCATTCGTAAATAAACCTGCCTGATGTGCCAGCAACTGGCGAATGGTAATGTTTTCCTTTCCGTTATGTGCAAATGCAGGCCAGTAGGTTGCTACTTTCTCATCATAATCTACCAAACCTTTAGAATTTAATAAAGCAAAAGCCATGGAAGAAATTCCTTTGGTGCTGGAAAAGACAATAGAAATGGTGTCTTCTTCCCAGTATTGTTTTTTTGCTTTATCTCGATAACCACCCCAAAGGTCTACCACCTTTTCTCCTTTATAATAAACACAGCAGGATGCACCTACTTCTTTTCTTTTTGCAAAATTTTCTTCAAAAGTGGTTTTTACTTGCTCGAAACCTTCTTTAACGTAACCTGAAATCGGAACGGACATCTTCTTGTTTTTTTGGACTCAAAAGGTACACGTTTTTTTCAACTTTTAATACAACCTTAATCAAAAATGAAAATGCGACCCGTCTATTTTATCTAACTTGTCATTTCAATTTTTTAAATGGCAACAACATTATTTGATAAAATCTGGGATGCGCACGTGGTGCAGGCAATTGAGAATGGTCCGCAGGTGATATACATCGACAAGCATTTCATTCATGAAGTAACGACACCGCAGGCATTTGCAGGACTGGATAAGAGAGGTATTAAAGTGTGCAGGCCGAAACAAACGATTGCAACTGCTGATCATAATGTTCCTACCAAAGATCAGAATTTACCCATTAAAGAAAAATTGTCACGACATCAGGTAGACACCCTGATTGAAAATTGTAAAAACCATGGTGTCGAATTGTATGGGTTAGGTCATCCGTTTCAGGGCATCGTGCATGTTATCGGACCGGAACTTGGTATCACACAACCGGGTATTACGATTGTTTGCGGGGATTCTCATACATCCACGCACGGTGCGTTTGGAGCCATTGCGTTTGGTATCGGTACTTCTGAAGTGGAACAGGTGTTGGCTACACAGTGTATCTTGCAAACCAAGCCTAAGAAAATGCGCATCACGGTGGATGGTGTTTTAGGAAAAGGGGTTACCTCCAAAGATATCATCTTGTATATCATCTCAAAAATTTCCACGAGTGGCGGTACGGGTTATTTTGTCGAATATGCAGGCTCTGCTATACAAAGCCTGAGCATGGAAGCACGCATGACCATCTGCAACATGAGTATAGAAATGGGCGCCCGCGGCGGTATCATTGCCCCGGATGAAACTACTTTTGCTTATCTGAAAGGGCGGGAATTTTCTCCTACGGATTTTGATGCAGTCGTTGAGAAATGGAAGACATTGAAAACGGATGAAGAGGCAATCTTTGATAAAGAATATACATTTGATGCGGCAGATATAGAGCCGATGATCACCTACGGAACCAATCCGGCAATGGGTATAAAGATTTCTGATACGGTGCCGGCAAATGATGACGCAGGTTTGGAAAAAGCACTGCAATATATGGACTTTCAGAAGGGACAATCCTTAAAAGGGAAGGAGATAGATTACGTGTTTTTAGGAAGCTGTACCAACTCCCGTATGGAAGATTTTCGTCAGTTTTGTTCTTTGGTAAAAGGAAAACAAAAAGCACCAAATGTAACTGTCTGGGTGGTGCCTGGCAGCAAACAGGTGGAACAACAAGCCATAGCGGAAGGCCTGGATATTATTTTAAAAGAAGCAGGAATGGAACTGCGTGAGCCGGGATGTTCCGCATGTTTGGGAATGAATGAAGATAAAATTCCGGCCGGAAAATATTGCGTTTCTACCTCCAACAGAAATTTTGAAGGTCGGCAAGGCCAAGGTGCACGTACCTTACTGGCGAGTCCGCTGATGGCTGCTGCTGCTGCCATTACCGGAAAAATTACAGATGTAAGAGAGTTGATGTAAACGTCATTGCGAGGCACGAAGCAATCTCTCGAATAATTTTAGCAAGATTTCTCACTACGTTAGAAATGATAAAATAGAATAAAATGGAAAAATTTACCACTATACAAACCACCGCAGTTCCTTTAAATATGGAAGATGTGGATACCGACCAGATTATTCCGGCGCGCTTTTTAAAAGCCACCACCCGCGAAGGATTCGGCGATAATTTATTCCGCGACTGGCGTTATAACAACGACAATTCATTGAAAGAGGATTTCGTTTTAAATAATTCGGTTTACTCAGGAAAGATTCTGGTGGTGGGCAAAAATTTCGGCTGCGGTTCTTCCCGCGAGCATGCAGCCTGGGCTATCCACTATTATGGTTTCAAAGTGGTGGTATCCAGTTTCTTTGCGGATATTTTTAAGAATAATGCATTGAATAATGGATTGTTACCTGTAGTGGTTTCACCTGAATTTTCGCAAAAATTATTTAGTGAAATAGAGAAAAATCCGCAAACAGAAATAAAAGTAGATTTAGAAAAACAGGAAATCGAAATACTGACGACACAGGAAAAAGAAAGTTTTGACATTAATCCATACAAAAAAACCTGCATGATTAACGGCTACGATGACATTGACTTCTTATTGAGTCTGAAAGATAAGGTGGAGGAGTTTGAGTTGAGTCATTAGTCAACAGCTAATAGTCAATAGTTTTTTCTATTTTTACATAGATGATTCTTGATATTAAGTTGCAGCCCGGCAAAAAATTATACTTCATTTCCGATTTACACCTCGGGGCACCTGACTATAGCAAGAGTCTGGAGCGGGAACAAAAGGTGATTCGTTTCTTACAGGCATCGGCACATGATGCACAAGCCATCTTTTTAGTGGGTGATACCTTTGATTTCTGGTTTGAATACCAGCAGGTGGTTCCCAAATATTTTGTTCGCTTCTTTGCTCAGCTAATTGCTTTGAAAGAAAAGGGCGTTGACATTCACTTATTTACAGGCAATCACGATTTATGGCTGCAGGATTATTTACAGCAGGAAGTCGGCGCTGTCATTTATCACGACAGCGTGGAATTAAAATCCGATGATAAGACTTTCTTTTTGGCACACGGAGATGGTTTGGGCCCCGGCGACACTAAATATAAATTCCTGAAGAAAATATTTACCAATCCGGTTTGTCAGTGGCTGTTTCGCTGGCTGCATCCGGATATTGGTATAAAAATTGCACAACTCTGGTCGCGGCATTCCTTTACAGATCCGGGCATAGAGGTGTTTCACGGAGAGGACAAGGAGTGGCTGATCCAGTATTGCAAACGAAAGCTGACGGAAAAGCACTATGATTATTTTGTGATGGGACATCGTCACCTGCCGATGGAAATCAGATTGAACGATAAAAGTGTGTATATCAATCTGGGCGACTGGATTGTGAACAGCAATTATGCGATGTATGACGGGAATGACATGAAATTGTATAAATTTGAAGGGTAATGAAAAAGGAAGCATTAAAAAGTAATAAATGTTATAAGCTGATGATCGCTTTTTGCTTATTCCTTATTTCATATTCCTCACAGGCAGCTGCCCCCGTTTATTTCAAAACCATTTCAAAAACCTCTTCAGATCTTTTTATCAATACCACCAATGATATTTTTTTGCTGCAAAAGGGAATGCTGGAACGATATAACTCGGATGGAACCTTTTTTCAAAATTATGGCAGCATCTATATCAACGAACACACGGATATCATCAGTGTAAACGGATTTAAAACTATTCTGTTTTCTCCGGATTTCGGCAAAATCATTCAACTGGATAATCGTCTGCGTGAATTGGATGTCATTGATGCTTATAATTTAGGAACCTACATCATTACCTGCGTGGGTACTTCTTATGATAATAATTATTTATGGTTGTTTGATGCCGGTTCTCAACGGCTGATAAAATTAGATAAAGACCATACACCGATTTTTACCAGCAATACCTTATCCATGCTGATTGGTAAAAAAATAAACCCAAGACAAATTATCGAATCAGGTATTATGCTCTATCTGGTAGATCATAAAAACGGCATCTATATTTTCGATAATCAGGGAAATTACATCAAGAATATTCCGATAGAAAATGCCAGAAATGTAAAAGTAATTGACAATAAAATTTACTACACTAAAGATAGCAGTATCTACAGTTACGACAATCTGACTTTTTCAGAAACGCGCTACACACAAACACCGGATTTGAAGAATATACAAATCGGCAAAACCATTATTTGTGGGGTCAATAAAGCAGGATATACGGAAATATGGAAGTTTTAAAACTATCTCAATCTGTCCATGGATTTTACCAGGGCTTCATCGCTTTTGATGCTGCCGTAAGCCAGCATATTAAACAATAGAATAAAGATCGGCAAAATAGCACCGATTTTGAAAATATAATTCTGGATGCCGATTTGTTGTGTCAATTCAAACAGGAATAATCCGATAAGCATTACGGAAAGTACGATATTCACCAGCACGACTTTCATCTGGTTTCTTCTGTTGTTAAAGAGGAAAATAGAGGCAAAGGCAACAACGGCAATCACTATTGCCGCTATCATGATAAGTACAACCTGCTTGATAGCCCAGGTTTCCAATGTGCCATCCGGATTTTTTACCAGTCCGAACGGAACAAAAATATACGCTACACAGGCAATAACGACTAATAGCAAATAAACGGATTGAATACGTTGAATCATAAAACAGTATTAAGTGATAAGACAAAAATAATAGATTTTACCTAAAGACTCGTCTTAATTTATCTAAATTTGCGTTTTGATTTTTGGCTCTTAATATATGCCTTGAAAATGCGTTATTTCTTACAGTTATCATATCACGGAAAAAACTATTCCGGCTGGCAACGGCAGGAGAATGCCGTTTCTGTGCAGGAAACACTGGAAGAAAATTTGTCAAAAATATTTGCGGCTGCCACTGAGATCATAGGCTGCGGCAGAACGGACGCAGGGGTACATGCACAGGATTATTTTGCCCATTTTGATACGGATAAAATCATTCCGGAAAATTTCTTACACCGCATCAACAGCATGTTGCCTCAGGATATTGCCATTCATGATTTTTTTGAAGTAAAACCGGATATGCATGCACGATTTGATGCGGTGAGCAGGACGTACAAGTATTTTATTCATTTCGAAAAAAATCCGTTTCAGGAAGATCAGAGCTTTCTGTTTAACCAGCGGCCTGATATTGAAAAGATGAACCATTGTATACGGCAACTTGTCGGAGAACATGATTTTTCCACTTTTGAAAAGAAAGGAAGTGATAATAAGACATCCGTCTGTATGCTGGAAAATGCGTATTGGGAACAAACAGAAACAGTATTGGTATTCACCATTACGGCTAACCGTTTTCTGAGAAATATGGTGCGCAGAATTACCGCAGCATTATTAATGGTTGGTTTGGATAAGCTGAATGAACAAGAAGTGCTAGACGCAGTTTTAAATAAGGAAGTTCTGGAGGTAAAGCTCGCTGTTCCCGCAAAAGGCTTATTTTTGTGGAAGATTGAATATGAGTTTAATAAGAATTAATTAAAAGAAGCCCCAGCAGGGATTTAGGGTATGACAATAAAACAAAAAGGCAACGACTGGACTACACTCAAACGTGTCATAAAACTCGCACGGCCGTTTAAGAATCTGTTTCTGCTTTCCCTCGGACTGGGAATTCTGGTGTCGTTTGTAACCCCCTTGCGCCCTTATATTATTCAGCTCACAGTAGATAATAACATCATCCTGCAAAATGGAAAAGGACTGGAAGTGATGGGTTTGATTTTATTGCTGACACTGATTCTGGAGTTTCTGGTGAAATACCTGTTTGGTTTGTATTCCACGAAGCTCGGGCAAACCATCATGCTGGATTTAAGAACCAAATTATTCAACCACGTACAGACCATGCGCCTGAAGTTTTTTGATAAAACACCGGTCGGCATCATTACCACGCGCACCATTAACGATATTGAAGCCATCAATAATATTTTTTCAGAAGGCCTGATTACTATCGTGGCGGACGTATTAACGCTCATTTTTGTAATAGGATTTATGGTCTATATCAACTGGAAATTAGCTTTAGTATGTTTGACCACTTTCCCGATTGTTTTAATTGCCACTTATATCTTTAAAGAAAAAGTACGGGTGTCATTTAATGATGTGCGGGATAAAGTGGCGCAGCTGAATTCTTTTGTGCAGGAACATATTTCCGGGATGCGCATTGTGCAGATTTTTAATGCACAGGACAGAGAATTTCAGAAATTTGACAAACTCAATCACGAGCATTATTCAGCCAACGATAAATCAGTTCTCTATTATTCTGTTTTCTTCCCGGTGGTGGAAGTGATTTTAGCGCTGGCTATTTCTTTGCTGATTTGGTATGGTGCCAATCAGGTTATGAACGGATTTGCAACGGTAGGTATCTTTACCTCGTTTATTTTATATTTGAATCTCGCTTTCCGCCCTTTACGCATGCTGGCCGATAAATTCAACACCTTGCAAATGGGCATCATCGCCTCAGAGCGTGTTTTTAAATTGTTGGATACGAATGATAAAATTGAAGACACAGGCAATTATGCACCGGAAGCCATTAAAGGTAATATCGAATTCCGGAACGTTTGGTTTGCTTATAATAACGAAGAATATGTGCTGAGAAATATCTCCTTTGAAGTGAAAGCGGGAGAAACCCTTGCCATTGTGGGTGCTACAGGCTCCGGAAAATCTTCCACTATAAATATCCTGAACCGGTTTTATGAAATCAACAAAGGAGAGATCTTGCTGGATGGGGTGGATACAAAAAAGTACAAACTCAGCAAACTGCGTTCATACATCGGTACTGTACTTCAGGATGTGTTTTTGTTCTCAGGTTCTGTAATGGATAATATCACCCTCAAAAATACTGCGATTACGGAAGCGCAGGTGATAGAGGCCAGTAAACTGGTGGGAGCGCATGATTTTATCATGGAGCTGCCGAATGGCTATCAGCACAATGTGATGGAGCGCGGTTCTACTTTATCGGTGGGACAGCGGCAATTGATTTCTTTTATAAGAGCATTAGTATATAATCCACAGATTTTAATTCTGGATGAAGCTACTTCTTCCGTGGATACGGAGTCGGAGAATTTAATTCAGCATGCGATAGAAACGTTGGTGAAAGGCAGAACCTCCATTGTGATTGCCCATCGTTTATCCACGATACAGAATGCGGATAAGATAATGGTGTTGGAACACGGCGAAATCAAGGAAATTGATACACATGAAGAGTTGCTGAAAAGAGAAGATGGTTATTACAAGCGTTTGTATGAAATGCAGTTTCAGACAGAGCGGGTAGCGTAATATTTATGAAAACTTCTCTATCTGCTCTGTCAGCCATTTCAGTTCACTTATTTTCTTCTGACCGGATATTTTTTCAGCAATCAGTTTTCTTTTTCTGGTATCAAATACCGCATTACTCAGTTTGTTCGTCCATTTAATCAGGTTCAGATATCCTGTCTTGTGTTGCTCGGAAATGCCTTCCTGTCTCAGTACAAATGCTTTAAATGCAAAACAATGGTCGTGCAATAAATTCCATTCCTTTTCCTCGAAATAAATTTTCAACAGCATAGACCGGGCATCCAGATTGTAATATACATCTGAGAATTGGACGGTTTGCAGTAAACGCAGACATTGTTTGTAGCTGCCCGTGAAGTAATAATAATTTGCCAGATTGTACTGATATGCGTTCTCTTTTTCTTCTTTCGGCAGGAAGTTGCTGTATTCTTCTAAAAAGGTCTTAACCCAGACAAACTCTTTATTCTGCAAGGCTATTGTGGTAATATTTTTGTAAGCATATGGCTCCAGATAATTCTTTTCATTCAGTAAGACTTTGTGTTTAATTTGAAGCGTGTATATCTTGAATAATTCTTTTCTGAATTCATTCCGACCTGTGTTTATTTTTTTTATGGCATAATTAATTAGTGCAATATAATAAAGCCGTATATCCTTAACGGGGATGGTGTCATGGGTTTCTTCCAGTAAATCCAACGCCTTTTGGAAATGGTGGTTGTTTTCAAAATCATCCATCATCAATAACAGCAATTTTAAGAATTGCAGGGAACTTTTTGCAAAATGAAAATTGCTGATGTCAATGTTTTGTATGGTTTCAGATAAATTAGGAGTGTATTCAAAGTGATAGATATTTTTGTATACATCCATCTCAAACAGATTCCAGAGTTTTTCCTTTAAATAATATGCATCCAGCAACTGATCTTTCTTGATGAGTTCTTCCTGAATAAATTGCCGCTTCTTTTCTTCCAGGTATTCCAGATGTATTTTCTGAGATAGATAAGAAAATAAAAGGTTGCTGCTTTCGGGTAATGCGGTATCTTTTTTCAATTTTTGTAAATAACCATTATACTCTTTGGTGAGATTATATTGCGAACAATGTTTCATCAGGATATAATTATTGATTGCTGCATCTTCTTCAAAGTACCGGAGTGCGATAATCCGCTCTACATGCTTGTTTAATGCGTATAATGCATTTCGCAATTGTTTATCATCATATGTTTTGCCCTTGAATACTGCTTTATATAAGTCTTTACCATTGGTGTATTCATTATGAATCAGATATTGAACAATTCGGGATAAGTCTTTTTGTTCTTCTGTGTAGAAAATGAGTAATTTTCGCTCATTATGATTAAGTGTTCCGAGTAAAGATAATAGTTTATTAGAATTCATTAATTGTTTTTTATAATTGATAAACAATTAGTTATCAAATGTAACACAATTATTTTATAAAGTCAATATGTGTTATTTGTAGTATTTTTAGTTAGGGTTTCGGCCTAAATTTGTATTGTAATTAAGAGGAAGATTTAAAAACGACAATAAATGGGAAATTTTAATCAAATAAAGGAAGGAAGGATGAGTAAAGCTATACTGGTGTTATTGTTAGCTTTATTCTGTATAGTTTCCGAATCTTATGCCACAGCAGATACTACCTTGTTTCGTATTAAATCGTTACAGGATACTGTAGATGCAGGTGATACAGTGGATGTGGATTTATTTATCGGGGATGATAGTCATCTTGCAGACAGCATCAAAGAGTTTGAATTGGAGATTGAATACGATCTGGATATTTGCGACAAGAACAATATAACGTTTGATTTAGATAATCCTTCACTGACTGCATTCTTTGGTACCAGCTTTACAGATGTTACCAATATAAATACCCTTGACGGTCATGTAAACATAAAAGTAGATTGTAATACAATAGGAAGTGGAACTGCCAGAATCGGGAGAATAAAGTATATCGTGCAGGATAATCTGAATGGCCGTCAATTATTAAAATTCGATTTCTTTAAACTTTCAGCAAAAAGACTGAATGGCGGCGGCGGCGGAAATGACAAACCGGTTAAATTTCTGAAAGATTCTGTGCTGGTGATAAAAGGATATCGTATAACCGCAGTGAAGAATTATAAAAATGGTGAGCGCGTAAAAATTTATCCAAATCCATTCGCCGATTATCTTCAGATAGAAGGAGAGGATGTACAGGAATATCAGTTGATTGCACCTGACGGACGTATGATTTCAGCAGCAAATAATGACAGCCCATTGGCAGGAATGAAAATAAATATGACGAATCTGAGCGCAGGAAGTTATATGATGCTATTGAAAGTAAAAAATGAATGGCAGAGTTATCATGTGCTGAAAGAATAAGCAAATCATGGCAATGATTTAAATCCCCAAGTAAAATAGTACAGTCTGATTATCCTCAATTTCATTGAGCCTGGGATTGGATTGTCTGAATCGAAGTAAAATAAATTTTCCAAAAAAATAAAAATAATCATTAACAATTAAAATTAAAACATCATGAAAAAAGTATTAAAATTAGCAGGCATTGTAGGTTTATTCATCTTAGGATTGTCAGCGTGTCAACAAATTCCAAACGTTACGCCAACTAGCGGCATTGCAAACCGTGTACGACAAGGAACCTGGAAAGTAACTATGTATAATGACAGCGGAAAAGTTGAAACATACAAATTTACAGGGTATGAAATCACCTTTAGCAGCAACGGTGCAATTGCAGCAGTAAAAGGCTCTTCCAGCATAAGCGGAACATGGACATTAGGAAATGACGACAGCGAACAAAAGTTGATCCTGAATTTCGGAGAAGTAATTCCATTTGATGAACTGAGCGATGATTGGTCCGTTCTGGAAGAATCTGAAACAAAGATAAGACTGCAGGATGTAAGCAAAGGCAATGGCGGTACAGACTTGCTGACTATTGAGAAGATTTAAAACACCCGGAAGCGTTAAAATCTAAGAAACACCCACCCTTTGAAAATAAATTGAACCCCGGAAACCCCATTAGAAACAGAAACATAAAAACACCCAACCCCAATTTTGAATCTGCCCGTGCTTTTAGCCGGGCAGTCTATTTTTTCGCTCTCTCTTTCAGCCATTCATACATGATTACATTCATGAGTAATAAGAAAAGGCAGTAAATCGTGTCTTCAATTGGAATGGTTATTAAGCGGATGCCTAAATTTTCTGCATTATTATAACGGACAACAGGTAAGTACGTCAGCACACCGTTGATTAAAAAAAACGGAATCAGGGAAAAAAAATATCCCACGTAAAACCTGCCAAGCCAGTGCGGTTTTAAAATAAACTGAACATAAGCCATCAATACGGCAGCAGAGATAAAATTGAAAGCGGTATATATTTTATGAATGTTCAAAACGGCTACAATGCTAATAATGATTAGGATTACAGCGTTTATATGATAGGCATATTTTTGCAGATAATCTTTTTTGATATGGAAGTTGGCGCTTTCATAAATAAATAAACAGGCAAAGGGCACAAAAATGAAGAACATCCATTCTTCAATGGGAAGTAAAAAGATCTTGACTCCTAAAATATAGTTATCGTTGAAACTCCAGATGCCGTGTCTGGTAAAAAGAGAATCCCAGATGACAAAATAAACTGTAGTGATAAAAAACGGAACTGGCAGATATTTCCATTTTTTTGAGTAGGCTACATTTTTTTCAAAACTCAGGAACAGCGGACCGGCCAGTGTAAAAAGCATCAAAGCTAAATATGTGTATTGTGAAGGCACAATTAAACTTACAGTAAATTCATGGAATTCCGCACCATTGTATTCATTAATAAATAAGCCTTACGTCGGTCACTTACGCGGATGCGTTCGGCTAAAATTTTTTCTATACTCGCTTTTCGGATATTCTTATAGAGATTGAGGTAATAAACGTAGGCAAGATATACACCGCGTCTGGCACCATTAGGTAATAAACGAATCCCTTCCAGCGCATTGTCAAAATCCTTTTGAATATCTTTTAAAATTTCCTGTTTAGTATATTCGTCAAATTTCGTCAAATCAATTCCCGGAAAATAAACCCTGCCACGCTCTTCGAGATCGCTGTTCATATCGCGCAGAAAATTGATTTTCTGAAATGCAGCACCCAGACTTCTGGCATACGGCGCTAATTTAGTATAGAAATCATTATCGCCTTTGGTAAAAACCTGCAGGCACATCAGTCCAACCACTTCTGCGGAGCCATATATATATTTGTTGTACAAGGCTTCACTTTCGTAAGTAGATTTGTGCAGATCCATTTCCATAGAATCCAGAAAATCGGTAATTAACTGATGGTCTATATGGAACTCATTCACTACGTGTTGGAATGACTGCAATATCGGATTTAAGCTGATTTTTTGTACAATAGCTTTGAATGTCTCTTTTCTGAAATCATCCAGCAATTCTTTTTTATCGTACTGATGAAACGTATCTACAATTTCATCTGCAAAACGCACAAATCCGTAGATGCTGTA
>JADLAJ010000131.1 GCA_020848255.1 Chitinophagales bacterium | reverse complement strand
CAATTCCTAATGCCTGAGCCGCAATACCAATTCTGCCGCCTTCCAGCGTTTTCATGGCAAATTTAAAACCAAAACCATCTTCACCGATTCTGTTTTCTTTCGGCACTTTCACATCTGTAAATAACAAAGAATGTGTATCAGATGCACGGATACCCAGTTTATCTTCTTTCGCTCCGATTTCAAAACCCGGCATGCCTTTTTCTACGATTAGAACATTGATACCTTTATGTCCTTTTTCAGGATGTGTTTGTGCAATAATTAAATAGGTGTCTGCTTTACCACCATTGGTAATCCAGTTTTTGGTACCATTAAGCAAATAGTAATCGCCTTTGTCTTCAGCCGTTGTTTTTTGAGAAGTAGCATCACTACCTGCTTCCGGTTCACTCAAGGCAAAAGCACCCAGTTTTTCTCCTTTTGCTAATGGTGTCAGGTATTTTTGTTTTTGCTCTTCTGTTCCGTAGGCTTCCAAACCCCAGCAAACCAGAGAGTTGTTCACCGACATGGCCACTGAACAAGATGCATCTAATTTGGAGATTTCTTCCATGGCAATGCAGTAAGAAACGGTATCCATTCCGCCGCCGCCATATTTTGGATCAACCATCATACCCATAAAGCCTAATTCACCCATTTGTTTCAGAAATTCTGTCGGATGAATCATATCACGGTCGCGGTCAATAACGCCGGGTTTTAATACATTTTGTGTGAATGTACGTGCCATTTCGCGTATTTGCTGATGTTCTTCGGTAAGCTGGAAATCCATGTTGTTTTTATTTTTTGAGAATGCGAAAATACGATTTTTGATTGACAATTAACGACTGTGCGATTGACAATTTGCTATTTTGATTGAATAATTTTTGTGGTAGAAAAACCTTCTAACAACGGAATGATAACAGTTTTTCGTGCAATATGGTTGCCGACAACTTCTTCTTTTTTGTAATCGCCTCCTTTTACTAAAATATCGGGTTGTATTTTTTCAATGATTTGTAAAGGGGTGTCTTCCGAAAATGAAATAATATAATCTACAGTTTCTAATGCTGCTAAATGATTCATTCTTGTTTCCAAACGTTCAATAGGCCTTGTTGCGCCTTTTAATCGTTGTATGGAAGCATCATCATTTACGGCAACTATTAATATATCGCCGAGTTTTTTTGATTCAGCAATAAGATGCAAATGACCTTCGTGTAATAAATCGAAACAGCCATTGGTGAATATAATTGATTTATCATTTCTGTCGAGATGCTCAAGGAAAGCATCAACATCATGGATTATTTTTGAAGTATCAGGATGCTGCATCTTCAATTGTTTTTTTAGCGTCTTTATTATAAACCGCCAAAAATATCAAACTTAAAATTCCTGCTATAATTACAGAGGCAGTTTGTACGGTCCAGGAAATCCATCCATAAGATAAACCTATAATCTCACCTATGCCGTAAGCTACAAGAATTTTTTGAATAACGATTTGGAATGCCCCTACGCCACCTTGAGTAAGAACCATAGCGAAGCCGCCAAAGAATACAGCTGCCATTGCTGCAGATAAACCCAACCCTGCGGTTTCTCCCATGCATTTAAACCCAAAATAAGGCATTAAAATATAGCATATCCAAATGGCAAAAGTATGGAAAATGAACTCCCATCTTTCTTTTAAGTCTTTAATGGATATTAAACCTTGCCATAAGCCTTTTAGTTTAACAATGATGATATGTTCTTCCCTTACAATTTCATTGTGTATTGCTTTTTTCTTGTTTAAGAAATAAAAAGCAATAATTGCGACTATTATAGCAGTAATTCCGGCAACACCCACCTTTACAAAATTTATTTTTGCTGCTATTTCTGCAAAAAATACATAGAAACGCTGGTATTCAAATAATAAGATAATTACACCAAGAACCAAAATACACACTAAATCTATGATACGTTCAAGTACCATCGTTCCGATAGATTTTTCTACAGGTACTTTTTCATATCTGTATAAAATAGTGCAACGCATTAGTTCGCCTAATCTTGGAAATAAAAGATTGAAAAAAAACATAGCCATTACGGCAGAAAATGTATTCCAGTAATTTGGATTATAGCCTATTGGTCTTAATAATAAACGCCAACGTTGCGCTCTGAAAAAATTGCTTGCCAATCCAATAAGCATCAATAAAAACAACCAAAAATAATTAGCGCTCTTGAATGCATCCAGTATCATTTTTTTTTGTTCGGCTGTAACATCTTTTAATGACCAAAACACCAAACCTACTCCGATACCAAGTGAAATAATAAATTTGAGGAAATTACCAAGCTGTTTTTTCAAGAATTAAGTATTTAGACGAATATACTATTAATGTTTTACTTGCTGGTTGTTTTCATTTACATAAACAGCAACCGGCGTGTAATTTTTAGCTTCGTCTAAAGGCAGCATTCCATAAGCAATCACAATCAGTTTATCACCAAGTTGTACTTTGCGGGCAGCCGGTCCGTTCAGGCAAATTTGTCCTGAGCCGCGCTCGCCTTTTATAACGTATGTTTCAAATCGTTCACCATTATTGATATTCACGATTTGTACCTTTTCGTTAGGGAAAATACCGGATGCATCCAGTAAATTTTCATCTACCGTGATGCTGCCCATATAATTCAGGTTGGCTTCGGTAACAATTACGCGGTGTAATTTTGCTCTAAAAACGTGTACTAGCATACTTTTTTAATTGAGTGCAAATTTATGGATATTTATGAATAGTCAAATTATGGCAGGATTAAGAAAATACCAGCCGGTTTTGCTGTTTAATGTATAATTACATTGTCAATCAACCTTACTTGCCCTACTTTGGCAGCTATTAAAGCCGTTAAAGATGTGTTTTCTTGATATAAATCAACAGGTTCGAGCGTTTTACCATTTACTATGGTTAAATATTCCACCTGAATTAATTCTTCTGCAGACAATAGTTTCAATTGCTGCTCAATAAGTTCGGGAACGGGCTGCTCTTTTATATGGTCTCTTATATAGAACAATGCCTGCGATAATTTTGCGGATACTGCCCGTTCTTCCGGATTCAGGCGTGCATTGCGGCTGCTCATGGCTAAACCGTCTTTTTCCCGCAGGGTATCGCAAATTTCAACCTTTACCGGTAACTGATAATGTTCCACCAGTTTGCTCAATACCATACATTGCTGATAATCTTTTTGGCCCAGAAACAGCAAATCAGGTTGAACGATGTCCAGTAAACGTTTTACTACCTGCAAAACACCTTCAAAATGTCCGGGCCGGTGTTCACCGTCTAATGTTTTTCCGATAAAGCCTAATTCTACCGTAGTTCTCTCCAGGGTGCCCTTTGGATAAATTTCTTCCACTGTGGGAACAAAAACCACATCACAATGTGCTTCCAGCAACATTTCCAGGTCTTTATCTATCTGAATCGGGTATTTTTCAAAGTCTTTCTTGTCGTTAAACTGGGTTGGATTTACAAAAATACTGCAAACGGTGATGTCACTTTTTACCTTCGAGGTGCGGATGAGGGATAAATGACCTTCATGCAAAGCACCCATCGTTGGGATAAATCCAGCTATTTTCTTGCCTAATTGACTGATATTCAGTAAATGTCTTTGAAGTTCTGCTACTGTCTGAAAAACCTGCACTGTTGTATATTTTACGTTTTTACTAAGTGGTTGAATTTATTTCCGGGATATTGTGAAGCTGCTTAAATTGACTTAATCGTAAGTGTAAAGAATACTTAAAATCTGATTTTAAGTCAGTTCCTGAAACAATTATACCACTTTAAATGCGTACCTTTGCACATTATTTAACCATAATAATTAAAAATTAACAGAACAGCGGCGCATGGAAAAGAAAAAATTATTGTACGTAACACAGGAGATGGATCCGTATCTGGTCTTGACCGAAGCGGGTAACATCGTAAAAAGGCTTGCTCCTTATATAAATGACAGCGGATTAGAAGTGCGGGTATTAATGCCTCGTTTTGGTATTATCAATGAGCGCAGAAACCGTTTGCATGAGGTGGTTCGTTTGTCGGGTATAAATATCATTATTGATAACGATGATTATCCCCTGATTATCAAGGTTGCTTCGTTGCCCGGAGCCAGAATTCAGGTCTATTTCTTAGACAATGAGGAGTTCTTTAAACGAAAAACAGTTTTCCATGATGATGACGAAAAATTCTTCGATGACAATGCCGAACGAATGGTGTTTTTCTGCAAAGCAACCTTGGAGACGGTAAAGAAATTCGGATGGCACCCGAATATCATCCATTGTCATGGCTGGATGACCAGTTTGATTCCGGTGTATATGAAAACTCAGTTTGCAAAAGATCCGGTGTTTTCCAATACAAAAATGGTATACAGTATCTATGAAAAATCATTTACTGAAAAACTGAATAAGAATTTCCTGAAAACAGCGTTAATAGGAGATGATATTAAAGAAAAAGATTTAGCTGTATTTAAAGAATTAACCAATGATGCCCTGACATTAGCAGGTGTTCAGTTTGCAGATGCAGTGGTACAGGGTTCTGACAACATAAAAGATATGGCAGCCATTAAAAAAGCAATTGGTAAAAAGCCATTTCTGGAATATCAGGAACTGGATAACATATTGCCAAAATATGCTGAATTCTATCAATCCTTATTACTATAAAATCGTTATACAAACAGATATATTCTTATCAATGAAAAAAAGCTATTTATTATCCGTTATCACTTTACTTATTTTAATTTCTTCCTGTAAAAAAGATAACAGCATTGGAGCAGGAATTCTGCCATCTGATGACTTACTGAATGTGAAATTTTCAGATACATTTACCTTGTTTTCTAAGACACTTACGGATACGTTCTTAAGATCTGACAAGTTGGCTAAGAATTATTTAGGGGTAATTAACGATTCAAAATTTGGTGTCCAGAAAGCAAGTATTGCTATGGAAGTGGACAGGCCAAATACTGTGTATGATGATACCTTAATGACGACGTTTACGGTCGACTCAGTAGTGTTGTTTTTAAAATATAATTATGTATACGGTGATACAACAGTTGCACAGAGTTTTGACGTAAATACGATTAGTAATAAAATCAACGAAACAAGTTTGTATTATTCAAATACCAACCAGTTTCCATCAAGCGGCACTGTAGGAAACATCAGTAATTACTTATTTACACCAACGACCAATCCGGTTCATACTACTACAACCGATACAGTAGGTATTGCAGGAATCGTCAGAATCCCATTGAATAATACACTTGGAACTACTATCCTTAGTTTAGGTCAGACTATTCTTAGAGACTCCTCTCAGTTTAAAAATGCATTTCCAGGTATTTTTGTCGAAAATTCAACTGCTGCAGGTAAAGCAATGGCCGAAATAGATATAAGTTCCAGTTATAGTGCTATTGCCATCTTTTACAAAGATAAAAATGGTAAAGCAAGAGATATGAGATTATTCACTTCACTCTTACAATACACGGGTGGTGTAACCTCTACAAGAGTAAATAGCGTTAATTTATTTTCAAACACTTTGTCATCTGATGTACAGAATACTGCCACATCAGGATTGGTTTCAGATTCTGTAAATTATTTGTTAGGACAAGGCGGAACTACTATTCGATTAAGCTTGCCTACTATTGGCAATGCCGGTAAAATTGCAGTGAATAAAGCTGTTCTTCAGGTAACACAAATACTGGCAAATAATCCCAAAGAATTTTCAACACCATATACATTAGTATTACTAAAAAGAAATACAAACGGATTGTTAGATATATTGCCAACAGCAGTAACGTCAACATCAACAAGTGGATTTAATTATGTTTCTTCAGAAGGTGCTGGTTTTATTGATTCAATAGGATTGGATAATGCAGGAAATAAAATAGTGAGATATAGTATAAATATTTCAAAATACATTCAAAATATCGCGGCAGGAAAAGAAGTGAATTCCGATTTATATTTAAGTATGTACAGAAGTGGTGGTTCAGATGGTACAAACAATCTTTTAAACTCATTTGCATTGATTAGAGATAATCAGATTGTTCAGTTTAATTATACTCCATCAAGAGCAATTATAGCAGGATCTACTTATTCAGATGCCAGATATAAGATGAAATTAAATTTGACGTATACTGTGATAAAATAAATTTATTTTATTAAATTTTCTTTCTAAATTGGTACATCATTTGAATGTATTTACACTAATTAAATTTATATGTGCGGAATTGTAGGTTATATAGGCAAAAAACAAGCCTTTCCTGTTATTATTAACGGGTTAAAGAGATTAGAATACAGAGGTTATGACAGCGCTGGTATTGCCTTACTAAGCAGCTCCGGTCAATTAAATATTTACAAAAAGAAAGGAAAGGTCATTAATCTGGAAGAAGTTGCTGAAGGAAACGATATCTCAGGAACTATCGGAATTGGTCATACGAGATGGGCCACCCATGGAGAAGCAAACGATACCAATGCACATCCCCACTTCAATACCAACGGTGATTTAGCCGTAATACATAACGGTATTATAGAAAATTATTATTCTTTAAAAACAGAGCTGCAATCCAGAGGATATGTATTCCGTTCGGAGACAGATACGGAAGTTTTAGTCCATCTGATAGAAGATATTCAGAAAAATGCAGAGGTGAAACTGGAAGAAGCCGTTCGCCTCGCTTTAAATGAGGTTATCGGAGCATATGCAATTGTAGTGCTTTCTAAAAATGATCCTAATAAATTAATTGTCGCAAAATTAAGCTCCCCATTAGTGGTAGGTATTGGTGATGATGAATTATTTGTAGCATCGGATGGTTCACCATTAATCGAACACACGAAAAAAGTATCGTATCTCGAAGACGGGCAGATGGCGGTATTGCACAGAGATGGAAAACTGGACGTGAATACCATTAAAGACAATAAAGTACACGTACCATATATTGATGAACTGCAGCTCAAATTAGAAGAAATTGAGAAAGGCGGTTTCGATCATTTTATGATGAAAGAAATTCATGAGCAGCCTAACGCTATTAAAAACAGTATTCGCGGAAGAATTGACAGCCAGCAATTCTGGGTTAATCTGGGTGGCGTACGTGAGTATGAAGCAAGATTCAAAAATGCACATAAAATTACTATTGTAGCCTGTGGTACTTCCTGGCATTCTGCATTAATTGGAGAATATTTAATTGAAGATTTAGCCCGTATCAATGTGGAGGTAGAGTATGCCTCTGAGTTCAGATACAGAAATCCCATCATAACAGAAAATGATGTGGTCATTGCAATTTCACAATCCGGAGAAACCGCAGATACACGTGCAGCGCTGGAACTGGCTAAATCAAAAGGTGCTTTAACTTATGGAATTTGTAATGTGGTAGGGTCCAGTATTTCCCGTATGACGGATGCCGGTTCCTATACACACGCCGGACCTGAGATTGGTGTGGCATCAACAAAAGCATTTACAACACAAGTTAGTATTTTAGCACTAATGGCATTACAATTGGCTGAAATAAATGGTACCTTATCTCAATCAAAATTTCATGAATATATAACTGAGCTGGAAGCACTGCCTCTTAAAATTGAAAAGATTTTAAAAGCAGAACCATATATCAAATCTATAGCTGAAACATTTCAGGATGCTACCAATTTCTTATATTTAGGAAGAGGATATAATTTTCCTGTCGCTTTGGAAGGTGCTTTAAAGCTAAAAGAAATCTCGTACATACATGCAGAAGGTTACCCGGCAGCTGAAATGAAACACGGACCTATTGCGTTGATAGATGAGAATATGCCGGTTGTCGTGTTGGCACCATTTACACAACATTACGAAAAAGTACTTTCAAATATTGAAGAAGTAAAAACACGTAAAGGTCAATTGATTGCCATCGTTACAGAAGGTGATACCGAAATAAGTAAACTGGCTGAATTTGTTATTCAGATTCCGAAAACAGATGAGCCGTTTACACCTATTTTATCCGTTATTCCATTGCAATTATTAGCATATCATATTGCTGTCCTAAGAGGTTGTGATGTAGACCAGCCGCGCAACTTGGCAAAATCTGTAACTGTAGAGTAATGAGAGGTGTAAATTTAGTTATTATTTTATTTTTTACAGGTGTACTGGCATTTTCACAGCCTGTTCCATATAATGTCAACAAAAAAAAATTCCCGCTCGGAGAAGAATTTCAGAAATTATTACCACTGAAATTAGGCAAGTGGAACAGGTTCGCTTTCCATGATTTTGTACCCGGTCATGAAAACGGGAGTGTTTATTACAGGCAAGATAATAATCAGGTATACGTAATATTTGGTAAAGAATATTCACAGGTTGGTCTTCATAGCGTATGGACGAAAATTTATGATAACGCAACAGATGGAAAGGAAAACCAGATTAAACAAAAAAATACGACCAGTACCTCCAATAAATATTTGCTGATGAGCGGTAAGTCTGGTTATTTTTATGCCTGGACGAGGAACTTGTATTATTTTAGTATTGAAACAAACAATAAGGCAATTGCGGATGATTTTATGAAGTTGTTTCCGTACTAACAATCTCCAATCTCCTTTTTTCTTGTCAGAATAATGTCTTATCTTAGAAAAAATATTTTTTTAAGATGCAGACCAATTCTTCCGTTTTCTTAGGTAATAAATTCTACAATCGCGAACACCTGGATTTTATCTTGTTTGACGTATTAAAAGCCGATACGATAACTCAATATGATTACTTTGCCGACCACGATAAAGAGGCGCTGCAAATGTATATCGATGCCACGGACCAGTTTGCCAAAGAATATTTGTTTCCACATTTAGTAGAAATGGATAGAAAACAACCGGAACTGGTAGACGGCAGAATTCGCGTGCATCCTGTGCATAAGGACATCATGTTGAAAAGCGGGGAGAACGGCTGGATAAGTATTCTGGCTTCTAAAGAAGTAGGTGGTCTGCAAATGCCTGCCGTGTTTTCTACGGCTACAAGTTTTATTTTAGGAGCTGCCAATTATTCAGGTTGTGTATTTGTAGGATTAACGATGGGTGCCGCACATTTAATCGAAACCTTCGCGGATAAAAAATATCACGATGTATACCTGCCTAAAATGTTTGCCGGACAATGGCAGGGCACCATGGCACTCACAGAACCCGGAGCAGGAAGTTCATTAAGTGATGTGGTGACAACCGCTGAAAAACAGGACGACGGTACCTATAAGATTGTCGGACAAAAAATATTCATATCCTGCGGTGACAGCGATGCGGTGGATAACGTCGTGCATCTGTTGCTGGCGCGCGTGAAAGGCGCACCTGCTGGTACAAAAGGCATCTCTATGTTTATTGTACCACGTGAACGCATCAAACAGGAAGGTATATTGGAACACAACGATGTAACGAGCATCGGAGTATATCATAAGATGGGTTACAAAGGCGCACCGATTGCGCATTTGAGTTTTGGTGAAAACAATGATTGCATTGGCTGGCTGGTTGGTGAGGAAAATAAGGGACTTTCATACATGTTCCAGATGATGAACGAAGCGCGCATTTCCGTGGGATTGCACGCTACGTCTATTTCTTCTGCCGCATATTATGCAAGTTTGAAATACGCGAACGAACGTTTACAAGGTAGAAACATTGCTGAAAAAAATCCTGAGTTGCCGCAAACACCGATTATCAATCATGCGGATGTAAAACGGATGTTGCTGTTTCAGAAAACATTTATCGACGGGGCTTTGTGCCTCGAGTTACAGTGCAGTTATTTTTCAGATTTGGCGCGCGTAACGGAAGGGGAGGAACAGGAAAAATATCATTTGTTGCTGGAGTTGCTGACGCCGGTAGCAAAATCGTATCCGGCAGAAATGAGTAATTTTTCCACCTCTACGGCAATACAGATTTTCGGTGGGTATGGTTTTACCAAGGATTTTATTGCGGAACAATATTACCGCGAAACAAGAATACATACGATACACGAAGGCACGACTGCCATTCATGGTTTAGATTTATTGGGAAGAAAAGTGATGATGAAAGGCGGCAAAGCAGTGATGTTCCTGATGCAGGAAGTGATGGGTGATATTGCAAAAGCAAAACAACACGACAATACCAAAGCGCATGCAGCCACTTTAGAGAAGAAATTAGGACAGTTGCAGGACTTGTCCATGCATTTGATGGGAGTGGCGCAGAAAGAAGGCGTGGAGGCTTATCTGAGCGATGCGACGTTGTATCTTGAATTGTTCGGCACACTGGTGATGGGCTGGCAATGGATTAAGATGGCAAACACCTGCAATGAAAGTGCAACCCTGGATACTGATTTTAAAGACAGCAAATTTTTATGCTGCAATTATTTCTTCGAATATGAATTGCCGAAAGCAGAAGGTTTATTCATACGATTAAAAAGCACCAACAGAGTTACAGTTGGCATAGACAGTAAATTGATTGATTAGCAAAAATCTCTTGCCACGATAATCGTGGAACGGGATTTTTGCAGCTTTGCGTACTTTGCGTCTTTGCATGAAAACAAAATAATTAACCATGACAACCATCCAACAACTATCACTTTATGCAATGGCCTTTTTGTATGCCGGAGCAGGTGTCAATCACTTCGTCAATCCGAAGTTTTATCTGGGAATTATGCCGAAGTTTTTTCCGATGCCCAATCTGTTGAATCAGGTAAGCGGTGTTGCAGAGATAATATTAGCCATCGGTTTGTTATTCGCATCCACGCGGCCAATCTCCGCATATCTGATTATTGCCATGCTCATTTCATTTTTTGCCGTACATGTCTCTCACTTATTTGACCCGCCGAAAATGGCACAAGGTAAAGAATGGTTTTTATACGTACGGCTCGTCTTGCAGTTTGTGCTGATTTATTGGGCCTGGTGCGTAAGCAGGTATTAAATCCTACGTCATTGCGAACGAAACAAAGTGTAGTGAAGCAATCTGTTCTATTTTTTCAACAGATTGCTTCATTTGTCTGTTCGTACCTCACAGCCAAATTCGCAATGACGTTGAGTTATAATGACTTTCTTAAAATATAATCATTCAGCCAGAACGGGCCGTAAGCAATATCCGTTTTCTCAAACAATTCAAATCCCATTTTTTTGTAGAAATACATCGCGGTATTTTTTCGATGCACGTTGAGTTGTATGCTGGGACAATGATTCTTTTGCGCCACTTTCACCACTTCATCCAATAAGGCTTTTCCAACGCCTTTTCCATGCAGGTTTTGTTTTACATAAAGCCGCTGTAAGTACACAATATCGTCTTTTAATGTGCCATACACGTCTTCCTTTATTTGATAAGCCACAAAGCCCAGGATGGTATTGTCTTCAAGGCTCATTAGGTAGGTAGTGCCGGTCTGCATCTGTTCTTTGATGGCATCCGGCGAATACATTTTTGCGTACATGTATTCCACCTGTTCTTCCGACAGGAATGTACGATAGGTCTGCTTCCAGACGGCATCCGCCACTTCTATGATTTTTGGTATATCTGTTATAAATGCAATCCTGATTTTAAGCATACTGCAAAAATAATTGATTTATTCAATTTCTTTCATGTACACTTTGTAGTTGCTATACATTTTAAGTAGCTCACTTAAGTTTGCTGTTTTATAACCTTTTTGCTTGTTCTGTACACATACTTTCTTTAAGTAATAAAGATGTCGTACAATTTCTTTCCAAGCAAAAAAAATAGAGTGAGTTGGATCATAGATATGTGTTGGTTCGCTGCCTGCACCATTCGTTTCGATAATGGCAAATTTCTTTCCATCTTCCAAGTCTTTCCAATTGTCAAATTTTATATCCATTCTTCCAAAATGATATCCTGGTATTTGTCTGCAAATGTTATTAAAACTTTCAGTAAGTTTTGGCGTTATTTTATGAGAACAATCTATGAATTTTGAACCGCGAAAATGACTGCCAAATGGAACAATAATCAATTTTTCATCTTTTTGTAAAATAGTGTTCCATTCATTTTTAAATTTAGTTGATAGATATGGAAGTTGATAATACGTGCGTGCATCCGCATAAATTAGTTGTTCTAAAGTTCGTTTCCCATCACCAATTACATGCAGATATTCTTTGTATACAATGCCTGTTAGTTTACCTCTTTCTTCGTTTGGAAATCTGACCCAAAATAAACCGATTTCATGCTGAAACTCAACCAAACGTTGAATTAAATATGGGTGTTTCGCCGACTGATGATGTGTGATTAATTCAGTTTCATTCATTATTTTCTTTACGCCAATGCCTTTGTGTCCGACATTAGGTTTGGTAATTAAAGGATATGAAATTTGAACTTGTTTTATTTCATTTAAAATGAGATTAAAATCTTGTTTCGGCTCAACATAAATTGTAGTTGGATAATATTGCACAGGAATGTGCTTGTAAATTTTAATTTTACTTTCCATCAGGAAATTCATTTCACCATCGTGCGGGTTCGCCACTACAAAAAAACCTGCAGCACGCAGCCGAAATGCCATCCATGCGTAATACGGGTAAATAATAGCATAAACAACTTCCTGTGGCCAGTATTCCCAATGCAGTAGTTTATGTATACTATATTTTATTTTATAAAAAACTCTTTTTGCTAAATTCATTTGCAGTTATCCTGTATAGTTTATCGTCTAAAATATCAGCATGCGTAAACGTATTTATTTCCTCTGTTAATACGATTTGCGTCACACTAAATGTCATCAGCTGATTGTTTCTGTTAATAATAAAACCATTTTCAAGGTCTTCTTCCGATTGGTGAAACCTCAAAATATCCGCAGGAGTTATTTTTTCGTTAGTATCTGTTAATTGCTGATATAAATTTCGTTTTAATTCTCTGAATTCCCTGTCATACAAGGTTACAGAGGACCAGATATGTCTCTCCTGAGTTGATTTCTCCGTAACAAATTTTTCAATACCATTCCAAATACATTCGTATAAATGAGAATCGCTGTATATGACAAGCGTAAAAGGTTCAATAGCTGCAAGATCATAACTTTTGTATTTTTGTAAACAATTTTCTTCACTAATAATATCTAATACTACCAAGCCTCTGCTTTTTCTATAAGGTGGGTTTAGCGGATGCCTCTCAAATGCACCATTCAGTAAAACAATGACAGTACCGTCGTTTCGCAACACCATCCAGGTGCCATTTGCCTGCCCATCTTTACAATAAATCAACTGAAATTTTTCAGTAGTATAGGCTTGAGGAGGCAAAGCCGCGGGACGGCTGTGATGTTCATCTCTGTTGGATGTCAGGATGATTGTGTCTTTGTCTTTATAAAAACTTACTGTACACATTGTTGCTTAAATGAAATTGTTGAAGGTGCATACCCGAAATTTTCAGGTAATTTAAAGTTTTTATCTAATGAAATAATCGCCATACGTATGATGGCTGAATGATGAATAACATGCTCTGTTACCACATCAATCTCTCTGTAATAAGAAGATGTATGTGTGCCTGTTTCATTTATGGAAGTAACATAAAGCACTTTATTATCTTTTATTGATGCTTTTTGTAAAGAATCAATAAATTCGATCGCCAGTGCTCTATTTATCTCAATTTCATTACTCCGTTTTCTGTTTGCAAAATTTACGTCACCCGATTCATAGCCGTTCATTAACGCTTGCCAGTGTTCAATAATATGTCTGCAATGATGCCCGATAGTTTGCTCGTCTAAAACAAATAATTTTTCCGTGTAATAAGAATCCGGCAATGACAGTAATATTTCCATTAGCCCGTTTGTATTTTTTATTAAAGGCGATATCATATTCTTTGTCTTATAAAGTTAATAAGAAATGTTTTTTGCTGGAAAATAATAATCGCACAACAGGTAAGTGTAATTAATGCTGAAAGGAATAAAGATCCTTTATCATTAATTAAATTATTTTGTTCGTTCATGTAGGAAACCTGAATTCCTAAAATAAATAAATGGGAAATAATGGCACCACTCATAGTGCCCGCCCCGAAGATGGCACCAAACACAGATGTTTTCGGATATACTAATAATATTCCGGCAATCAATTCAATTATGCCGCTGCCTATTCTGCCATAAGCTTCATATTCCCCCATTAGTGTTGAGAAGATGTGGACTGGTTCCGGTGCTGCGGTAAATTTAAAGTATAATGTTTGCAGCATTATAATTGCCGGTATGATACGGATTGCCCAAAAGATAAGTTTACTCATGATTTTATTTTTTAATTTATTTTGAAAGTGTAGTTTTCCAGTTACTATCCGCCTTTGTTTTTAAATTAGATTCATCTTTGTTCCAAAGAGGTAATGTGTTGGTGAAACCTTTGTTGTAAAACAGATATAGTTTTCCATCGAGGATTTTAAACGTTTCCGGGTCAATTTCTACCTTTGTACCTTTTGCACCCATGGCATACGCACACCAGCCTCCATATTGAGGTTCATATTTTGAAGGCGTTTTTACTAATAAATCTTTATTTGTTTGTGATGAACAGTAATAAATTACACCATCTATACTTACGGCTAAATTTTTATTTCCTTTTACTGCTTTATTTTGTGTAAAATAAGCTACCGGATCATAGCCTTTAATAGCTATGCTTTTTTCAATATTAAAATGCTTTGTTCTGAGCCCGGAAGTTTGTGCGTTGACGGCAACCGTTAAAAACGCAAATACTAAGAATAAAAATGTTTTTTGCATAAATTTTACTTTTCTATTCTATACGGATGATTTTTCTTTTCCTTACAGTTTTTTAAAAATTAAAATGATATTCTATGGCTACTGCTACTTTGCGTGTCAATCCATCCGGCCTTACTTTGCGCACGACCAAAGGTGTTCCGGTTGAAAATTCTAAACTATGATGTTTGTTGATATTGTAGGTTATGTTCAATGCAGCATTCAGTGTATAACCTTGCGAGCCGTTAATTTTTTGTCTGTTGCCAAGATTATCAACGTAAGTATCTTTGCCT
>JADLAJ010000130.1 GCA_020848255.1 Chitinophagales bacterium | reverse complement strand
GCATCTGCATCAATATCTTTTTGCTGACAAATCTTTTCAAGCATCGTGCAGAAACCACCGCTTGCATAAGAATGGTTGCTGAACAGGGTAGTTGCGAACAAAAGTATTAAGACTGCTTTCTTCATCGATTGTAAAAATACATACCGATTTGTAGGGAGGCAAGTTTTTGCCGTTCCGGAGCGGTTAAAAACTTGTTAAAAAGGGTTTTAACAAATGTAATGAATTGTATTTGTGTTATTTATGTAAAAATGATACCTTGAATCCTGTGTTTCACTAAACAAAGTATAAGTAATTTGGAAGTAGCGTTAAATAATTATTAATCCAATGCATGCATTGGATTATTTACCCTAACTTTAGTTCAAATTAAATTTTAAGCCATGGCAACAACTAAAAGCAAACTAATCGGCGGTAACTTCTTGTTTTCAGAAACAGATATAAAAGATGTTTTTATACCGGAAGAATTTACGGAAGAACAGAAAATGATCTGGCAAACCGTTCATGATTTCTGTATGAAAGAATTACACGGTTTGGGCATCGAGCGTGTGGCCTTGATGGATGCGGAGAAAGACAGAGACCTCGTGATTGAATTGTTCAAAAAAGCCGGAGAACTTGGTTTATTCGGCGTTTCCATTCCGGAAGAATATGGTGGCATGGGATTGGATTTCAATACAGGCTTATTATTCACCGAGGCGCTGGCATTGGGATTATCATTTGCCACCACCGTTGGTGCGCAGGTTTCCATTGGTTCTTTGCCGATTGTATTTTACGGAACACACGAACAGAAAGAAAAATATCTACCTAAAATCGCTACCGGCGAATATGCCTGTTCTTACGCATTAACAGAACCAAGTTCGGGTTCTGATGCCAACTCTGCCAAATCACAGGCGGTGCTGAATGAAGCAGGAACACATTATATCCTGAACGGACAAAAGATGTGGATTACCAATGGAGGATTTGCAGATATTTTTATCATTTTCGCTAAGATAGATAACGACGAGCGTTTGTCAGCATTCATCGTGGAGAAATCATTCGGCGGTATCGAGATTGGAAAAGAAGAAAAGAAGATGGGTATTAAATCTTCTTCTACAGTTCAGTTGTTCTTCAATAATGTTCCTATTCCAAAAGAAAACTTATTAGGCGAGCGTGGCAAAGGATTCAATATGGCCCTGAATATTCTGAATAACGGTCGTATTAAAATTTGCGCCGGTGGTGTGGGCGGAATTAAATTTGGCGTGACGAAATCTGTAGAATATGCCAACCAGCGTATACAGTTCAACCAGCCGATTGCACAGTTCGGCGCCATGAAATATAAAATCGGACAAATGGCGATGATGGCATTCGTAAATGAATCAGCAGCATACAGAGTGGGTGCGGAAGTGGACAAGAAATACAAAGAATTATTAGCGAATGGTGCATCCGAAAACGATGCAAAAATAAATTCGATGCGCGAGTACGCGATTGAGTGTGCCATACTGAAAGTACAGGGCTCTGAAGCAGTTTGCTGGGCAGCGGATGAAGCGATACAGATTCACGGTGGTATGGGGTATTCCATGGAAACCGGTGTGGAGATGGCTTACCGTGATGCGCGTATCACTAAGATTTATGAAGGTACCAATGAAATCAACCGAATGCTGGCTTTGGCGGAGTTTTACAAACGTGCTTTCCAGACAAAAGAATTAAAAATAAACGATGCGATGAAATCCATTCCGATGGGGATTGCACAAAATTTCAATCCGTTTAACAACGGATTTATGGCGGACGAAGATGAAATCGTTTCCAACCTGAAATCGGTGTTTATGATTATCACGGGTGCTGCCGGTCGTAAGCTGAAAACAAAACTGGTAGACGAGCAGGAAATCGTAATGAACCTAGCGGATATTATGGCTGTGGCGTTTATGGCGGAATCCGCTTTATTGCGTATCAAGAAATTAAATGCGGATAAAGAAAGCGATAAAGAGCAGCTGAAAACAAAAATCAAAATGACGCAGTTGTATGTGTACGAAGCGTTGGAAATTGCGAGAAAAGCAGCAGATAATGCAATTGACAGCTATGCGAAAGGAGTAGAGAAATTCACCATGAAACGCGTAGTGAATTCCTTATTAAAAAACTACGATATCAATCCAAAAGATACCAGACGTGCGATTGCAGATGTAGTAATTGCCGCCAATCAATATCCGTTTTAACGCTACTTTGTCATTTCGAGCATAGCGAGAAACCTTAGCAAAATATTAAACGCATTTTATAAAAAAATCCCTGATAAATTTATCAGGGATTTTTTTTATTTCTCCAATTCCTTGCCAAAATCATCCAGTGAAATGGTGACCTGCTCAATCACTTCGCTAAACGCTTTGAGTTGTTTGGGTGTAAGTTTTTCAGTGATTTTTTTCTCTAAATCAAATACCGTTTTCAACGCAATCTTCCGTAATTTTTTACCTTCGGCAGTTAAAAAAACCAGCACCTTGCGCTGATCGTTTTCATCTTGTTTTCGTGCAAGATAACCTGTTTCCTCGAGCGTGTTCAAGGTACGGGAAAGACTATTCGGTTCCATGCCAATACGCGGAGCTATTTTTGTCACCGGTACACCTTCTTCCTCATAAATCGCCATCAGCACAAATGCCATGGAAATGGTACCGTTATACTGGTGTGCTTTATCATTAAAAACCTTTGCAATATTCAGCCACGAGGTACGCAAGTGGTACAACACCATTTTGTCGGCTGCTTCCTGAAATAAATCCATACGCTAAAAGTAAAAAATAAACCGGCAATTAGTATCTTGTAGTACCAAAAAAATGAATGCACGCATTGAAAAATACCTGAAAGCCTATAATTTGGTACAATTAGCAGGCTGGCTGCTGGCAATTATCAGTTTGCCGTTAAATTTTCTGTTTGCTTTTTATACCATTTGCATCGTTCAATTATTATCCGTTTTAGAGATTTATAATGCACATAAAAAATGGAATAATTCCTCACCATTTTTTTGTTTTATACAAATAGCAGCACGATTGTTTGTGTTGTTTTTCAGTTTCATTTTACTCTTTGTTTCCATCTTCAGGAAAATACCTTTTTTGTATGAAGATATTTATATCATGCTGACGGCATGGTGCATTGCGGAAATAATCCGTTACGCTTATTATGTTACGCAATTATTTAAACAGGAAATAAAACTAATTACATGGCTGCGTTATTCTGCCTTTATTATTTGTTATCCTGTGGGATTGCTCTCCGAATTTTTTGTACTCTATACGGTATTTAAATACAACGATGTGCTTGCTGTAAAAATTCTTATGGTAGTGGTGGCTTTAATTTATGTTTTTATGTTTCCTAAATTATATCTTCACTTATTCAAACAACGAAAACAAAAACTATAATTTTCTAAATACTATTAAAATGAACGATTACTTACAAAATTCCACATTACGTACCTTACTGAAAACACTCAATATTCCGGTACCGGTGCCACCTATCCTGAAGCGCAATTTAAGTGCTTATTCTGATGATGAATTGAAAGCAAAGAAAATTGCGGTGGCAGGAAAAGAAACGGAATTTTTGCATCAGCTGCAAAAAGAATTTCATCCGAAAGTTGACAACGCTACTGTGTACGACGAGAAATTAGATGGCCTGGTGGTCAGTTGTGTGGGCATGCAGACTATAGAAGATTTGGAAGATTTATATACAACGGTAAAAAATACTGCAAGTAAAATTAATGCAAACGGACGTGTGGTGATTATCTCCAGAATAGATGATGCAACTGCGTTATCTTATTCGGTTCAAAAATCAATTGATGGTTTTTCGCGTGCATTGTCCAAAGAAATTGGCGGTAAAAAAGGAGTAACGGTCAATCAGTTGAAGATTACGAATACGAATGTCATGCCTTTTGAAACAGCCAACGCGGCTTTCTTCTTTTTAAGTGATAAGTCTTCTTTTATTACCGGACAAGTGGTGGAAGTGGGTAATGCATTTTCTGCTTCGTTTTCTTCACCTGAAAAATTATTGCAGGATAAAATTGCGATAGTTACCGGCGGAGCAAGAGGCATCGGTGCCGCAACGGCAAAAGTACTGCATCGCGAAGGAGCGAAAGTGATTATTGTGGATGTGCCGTTTGCGAAAGAAGATGCGGAAAAACTGGCACAGGAATTAAACGGAGATGTCATTCTGGAAGATATTACAGATGCTAAAGCAACTGCGGATATTCAGCAATACATCCTGAATAATTATAAAGGACTGGATATTCTGGTGAACAATGCCGGTATCACCCGCGATAAGACGATTGCCAAAATGAGTATCGATCAGTGGCGTGGCGTACTGAACGTGAACCTGAAGGCAATGGTGAATCTCACTGAAACATTTATTGAAAAAGGATTTAATGAACATGCGAAAGTAGTGGGTTTGTCATCTATTTCAGGAATAGCAGGAAATGTTGGACAAACCAACTATTCATTAACTAAAGCAGGCGTAATTGGATTTACGAAGGCGCTGGCCACTCGTAATACCAAACTTTATGCAAATGCAGTGGCTCCGGGTTTTATAGAAACAAAAATGACGGAAAATTTACCGTTTTTCGTAAAAGAAGGAGGACGGCGACTGTCTACACTCAAACAAGGTGGATTGCCGGAAGATGTGGCGGAACTGATAGGCTTTTTGTCTTCTCCGCTCTCTGACGGCATCAATGGCCAATGCTTGCGTGTTTGTGGAGGCAGCATGATTGGCGCATAAATAATTTTTTTTCAATATTTATGTTGTGTAAACTTTTAATTTAATTTAGATTTGCGTATTATTACGTCAATATTAATTCAAGCTATTAAAAATCATAACAAACACTTGTAAATTTTAATCATATGAAACGCACTCTTACATTACTAACTATATTAACATTAACCTTTTCTTCTTTTTCTATTGAGAATGCTATCATGATTACGAAGAAGACAAAGAAGAAGACTTCTGAAACTACGGTGAAAAATAGAGAAGGTCGTGGTGGTTATTTAAGTATTACAGGTGGATATGGAATTCCTTTTTTAACAACAGGTTTACGTTCACCATTAAAAGAAATTGGTGATAAAGATTGGTATCAACGAAATGGTGATTTAAGTGTTAAACCTAATTTTGGTACAAATGGTGCTGGTTTCGCATTAAATGTCGGTGGTGGGTTTATGTTTAATAAATATTTAGGATTTGATGCAATGTTAACTTTTGCATGGCACCCTGAAGTTCTTGATGCAAGAATTGATACCAAAGATTACTATGCAACTCAGAAATCTTCAACTTTCGGTATGTATTTGTCTCCACATTTAATGTTTCATTGGGACAATAATAAACGTTTTGGTTTAACAGCAAAAGTAGGTCCGTGTTTACCATTCTTTGGGAAACCAGATACAAGAGCATACATCAAAGACCAAAGAGGACGATTAATCGAAACATTAGCAGGTTTGCCAACTATTCCATTAAATACGAATAGTATTCCAATTTTAAATCAAATTCCAAATTTAGCAAATTTAGAAATTGAATTAATTGGACGTTCTCACACGGTGTTTAATCCAACTTTAGGTATAAGCGCTTCATTAGGAGCGGATGTTAAATTGAGTAAAAATTTTACATTATTTGCTGAAATAAGAGTTCAAGCTTATACAATTACTTTAAAAGAAACTATTTTTGATGAGTTTAAACAAACCGCTACTATTAGAGTTTTAGGTGCACCAATTCCTGCACCAGATGGTTTGTTGCCTTTTCCTTCAAATATTAGAAATGCATCAGAAGCTCCAGAATTCTTAAAACACATTGTGTTTAGAAAAGAAATAACTGAAGAATCAAATACTGCGCGTTATGGAACTAAATCGTTTTTTCCTGGTGGCGATTTAATTGGTTCAATTGTAAATCCAGACAATGCACCGTTAATCGATCCTAATAAACCAAGGGACGAAGTGATGCCAAAAATTAATGCATCTACATTATACTTCAACGCTGGTATTAGAATCAGTTTCCCAAGTAAAAAATATAATAGTGAATCAGCTACTAAAACTGTAAAAACAAAGAAATCTAAAAAATCAAAAACATCATCTACAACGTTTGATGATCCAGATGCTGGCGCTGAACCTAAATAATTATTCTATCTAATAAATAAAAAAACCGAGCAACTGCTCGGTTTTTTTATTGACTTAATTTCATTATTTTTAATCATACCAAATCAATCAAATAATGAAAATAAAATTCTACACAACCATAGTAATATTTTCATTGCATGTAGGAATATCTTTCGCTGGTTTTATCGACGGAACATTTAAGTTTGATAACAAGGTGAGAAAGTTTAGTATCTATGTGCCTAATATTTATTACACTCAAAATAAACCAGTACCATTGTTAGTTGGCTTACATGGCTTTGGTGATGAAATCAGTAGTTTTAAAAATATTTGCATGAGCGGCATTGCGGATACAGCAAATTATATATGTGCATACGCAGAAGCATTACCTGATCCATTGTTACTTGGAAATGCATGGAATTCTGGAGCAGCAGTAGGTCCAATTGTTGTCAATAATACATCAAAAGATAATGGTTTTATCAATGCACTAGTTGATTCTGTAATTAGAAATTACATGATAGATACCACTCGCATGTATGTATTTGGATTTTCATTTGGTGCATTTATGACAGACAGGCTTGCTGCAGAAAATACAAATCGTTTTGCCGCAGTTGCAAATGTTTCAGGCTTAAGAGGAAATGCAATTACTGCTCTACCTAGTAGAGGAATGCCTTATCTTAAATTTCACGGAACTAACGATGCAACTATTTCATACAATGGTGCTTCTACACTTGGTTTCTTACCAGGCTTAGGATTGAGTGCAGAGAATACAGTAAAGTTTTGGGTAACACAAAATAATTGTGATGCTACACCTATTGTGGATACGATGCCTGATATTGCCAACGATGGAAAGCGTTTCGTGCGATTTACCTATAATAACGGAAAAGAAAACAGCAAAGTTGTTTTTTATAAAGTAATAAATGGCGAGCATTCTTGGTACGGCACACCAGCAAGTGATATTTCATATTGTCAAACTATATGGAGTTTCTTTAGACAATTTTCGAGAACTAGAGTGGTTACATCTATTAAAAATCAAAAAGAAGAAGTTGCAAAAATTAGTATCTATCCAAATCCATCTAATGGAAGTGTTACGATAGATTTTGCGGCTTCGCAAGAGAAATATACGCTGCTTCGATTATATTCTATTACAGGTGAAGTTGTATACACTAGAGCAATTGATAACGAATTGCAAATTGTTTTGGATAATAAATTAGCAGCAGGTATGTATGTAGTATCATTAACCAATAACGATGGCGTCACCATCACACAGAAACTAGTGATACAATAACAAATTGTATCATTAGCTATTACACAAAACGCAAATGAAACATTTGTGTCATGTCAAATAATTTATTAAAATTCATAGCAATTTTAGTTGATAAACGTTGGTTTGATTTTGGAATGCCTTCAAAGAATTTTACAGCACGAACTAACTCAATATGCTCGCTCCAATCTGTGACAGTTTTGGGGTTTAAGATTGCCCATTCCAAGTGTGCTTCTTTCATGCCAGCACTTTTAATGCGCATATCTACAAAGAACTTTCCAAAATTAGATATCACATCAAACATGATTTCTGCACCTTTTAATCGGTGTGCAATGGTGGTCAGAAACGCTTTTACATCTTCTTCTTTGAAGTATGGCAAAACACCGGGAACAGTAATAAACAAACCATTGCTGATATCGCCGATATCATTTATCCAGCTATAATCTAACATGGACTTTGCGATATATTTTACCCTATCATTTGGTGTAGGCAATAGTTGTGTGCGCAATGCGATGGAATCCGGTAAATCCAAATCATACCACAATGCTTTTCCATTATCACAGCGGTAGTAAGTTGTATCCAGTCCTGCACCAATATCTAAAATTTTTCCATTCGGATGTTTTTGCAGAAAAGTTTTAATGGCTTCATCCATTTTATAGGCGCGATAAGCCAAACCATGAATACCAATTTCGGTGATGTTACGCAATAATTTTTTACGGTCTACATCCAGCTGCTCGAATAATT
>JADLAJ010000129.1 GCA_020848255.1 Chitinophagales bacterium | reverse complement strand
CCGCTGAGAAGAATATTGAAATTGCAAAATTACAGCACAAAGAAATTAATTCACAAAGATTGCCTTCTATAAACTTTAATACCGGTTACTTATTTACGCAAAATAATAGTAAAGCTGGATTACAGTTGTTCAATCGCTCTTATGGTCCCACTGTTGGTTTAAATGCTACTATACCGATATTTAACGGAGGTATGGTGAAGAAGGAGCTGGAATCTTCAGCTGTAAATATTGCCATACAGCAGATACAACTGGACCAGATAAAAAATGAACTCGACTCGAAAGTATTGACCGCGTATAAAAATTTTGACTATGCTACAAAAGTGCTGAAGTTAAATGATGAGAATGTAAAAGTGGCGCAGGAAAACGTACAGATTACGCTGGAACGTTATCGCTTGAATCAATCCAATTCCGTAGAGATTAAACAGGCGCAAGGCAGCTATGAAGATGCCTTATATAATGTAATTCTGGCTCGCTACAACGCAAAAATTGCAGAGATAGAATTGAAGAAACTGAGTAATGATTTAGTGAAGTAAGGATTATTTCGTTTTTATATTCAGAGCTTTCAGTATCTCTTTTGCATTGCTTTCCTGTTCTATCTTTTTAATGTATTTCTTGTCTTTGTCAAAAAATATCAGACAAGGGAAGCTGGTATATTTAATCTGGCTAGTTAAAGAATAATCAGTTTCCTGCCCGATAAAAACATTGGTAAAAGAATTCAATCCGTTATCAAAATAAAATTTGCGGATAGAAGCGAAGTCTTCAAAAGAGCTTAATACAAATTGCGTTTCAGTAAATTTTGTGATGTTTGATAAAATACTTTTTATAGTTCGTTCACAGTGGTCACAGGTAGGGCTAAAGTTGATAAATACTGTATTTACACTATCTTTCAAATCCTTGTTAGTTAAATAATTGCTGCTGTCCACTTTCAAAAGGCTGAACGTAGGGAAATTTATTTTATTATCAGCGGCATTAGATTGAGTAATACAACAGAATAAGAAGACGATAATTGTGATGTGTTTGCTCATTTCTTTATTTATTGCTTTAAAGTCACAATATTAAATATAATTGTACAAAATCTAAATACAAATACTATACCGTATTTGAAATTCTATATAAAGAAATCTGTAAATTATGCAGGAAGCATATAAATCAACTCTTTTTACTATTTAGTTTGATTTTTTAACGAGAGGAATCACTGAATTTGAGTATTTTAACAACAAAGTACTTAAAAAATCAATATTTTATTGCGGATTAAATAAATAAGATATAATATTGTATAGCGTTTGATTTATTTCAAATGAAGAGTCATCCTGATTCTGGAAAATAATCTCCCTTTGTTTTAGTAAAAATTAATTGTTGTTATGCGCCATAACATAACTACATATTTATAACCATCAAAATTAAAACTATGAAAAAATTATTCAAGACATCTCATTATTGCACTTAACAAAATACATTGTTTCTCAGGTGAATTAATTTAGTATAGTTATTTTATAATACAACTCTGAGTAGCAATTTAAGCTGCAGTTTCCCCAACATTTATTTTATTAATTATCCATTTTAATTGGGTAGCAGGGATTTATTCGCTGCATCTACTTATTCTAAAATGATAAATAATATCAACTACCAAAGCTGCATTTTGCAAATGGCATATGTTGCTTATCCCTTTAATCTGAAACATAATAACACCTGAATTTGAGTTTGATAAAAATTTCAGACTCGATTCTTTGATGAATTGATTCCTGGTTTGTCATTTTATGTCACTCTTTCGAATGAGTTGACAGATGAGATAAATGATTGGAATCGGATGTTTAGTACTATAAAAATAAAACTATGAAAAATTATTTGCGATCAATTTCTACATTCATGCTGTTCTGTTTGCCTTTTTCTGTTTTTTGCCAATTGTCAAAATCAGATAATGCTGCAAAAGTAAACGCCGGTATTCAGTCTGTCAAACTGACATTAATTAAAAAAAGCGATGAACCCAATACCAGTCCGGAACATATTTATTTATTGAGTGCGAAGAATATAACAGATAAATCTGTCTCTCTAATAATTACAGTTAGTAATGCTAATTGCGGTATTGCTAAAAGCAGCCGGCTTAGCCAAGTTGTTTATTGGAAAGACTTAGAATCTGTTGAGACCTTATCCGATAAATCACCTGTTATAACTATAAAAGCAAACAGTACCGCTGCGTTCTATGTGAAACTGTCAAGATCTTTTAATAGCAAATTAAATACATGGAATTGTACCGAAGTTAAAGCACAGGATGCTGACAATCATCAATTGTCTGAAGGTTTGATGATAGAATCTTTTTTACCGGATCCTGCAGATTTCAGATAATTGCAGTATTAATAAAATAAAACCATGAATTGTATGATACAAAATATTAAAACTATAAAAACAGGATTAGTGATTTCACTAATTGTTTTTATGCACACTATATCTCTGGCACAGCTTCAAATACCATTTGCTCCAAGGTTTTCGGATGGTGTATACGGCGACTTTCTTACTATTGGAAATAATATGTTGTCAACCACAGCTACCGGTAATTATACAGGATCGGAAGGTAACCACAATTTAACCACGGTTTTTGTAGATATCGATGCAGATAATACAACATTTAATTCGAGTAGTGCGAACCTGACCGGACCGATTGCAGGTACTAACTGTGTTGCTATTAAGAAAGCTTATTTGTATTGGGCTGCTGCAGATTTTGAGGAATCTAATACAGCTAATGAGCCTAACTGGAATTACAATGACATAAAGTTGATGCTGCCGGGTGCTGCTACTTATACTACACTTACAGCAGATAATGTTATATACAGAGGTCGTGCAACACATTTTGTAAATGATCCATATGCTTGTTATAAAGACATAACTGCACAAGTTCAGGCTTTAGCAAGTCCGTTTGGAAAATATCAGGTAGCAAATGTAAGAACAAAAAAAGGTTCTTTAAATCCTGATCATACCGGTGGTAATGTAGGTACATCCGGTGGATGGCAAATTATTTTTATCTATGAAGGAACAGAAATTGATGCACAGGGGAATTCAGTATTACCTGCAAAATATATTTCTATATTTGACGGATATGCAAACGTAACTTCGTCACAGAATAATTATAATATCTCAATATCGGGCTTTCAAACACCGCCTGTGGGAAATATCCAAACAAAAATTATGTTTGGCTCTTTAGAAGGAGACCGGGATTTGACCGGAGACCAGTTTCAGATTCGTAATGTTGCAAATACTTTTGTCAATCTTACAACCGGATCGAACAGACCTGCAACAAATTTTTTCAATAGCAGAATAACCGTTGATAATTCAGATTTCTTAGACAGAAACCCTGCCAGTACGAATACGCTTGGCTATGATATCGGATACTTTACATTGAATAATCCGACGAACACAATTATAACGAATAACCAGACTTCTGCTGTCTTCCGCCTTACTTCCAATCAGGAAACATACGGACTTTATATGATTGGATTTTCTACAGATGTTTGGGCCCCGGATCTCTCACCACTTTTGCAGGTTTCTACTCCGGGAGCCGTTAATCCGGGCGATACAATATCTTATGTATTTACCGTAAAAAATAGTGGAAATGATGACGCACGAAATGTAGTCATAACAAGAATCTTGCCTCCGGAAGTGGAGCTTGTTCAACCTGTAACTCCTTTACCTTCAGGTGTCACTTATTCATATAACGCAGGAACCAGAGTATTGACTTTTAATATACAAAATGGGTTAGTTGATATAACAGATCCACCAATTAATATTTCATACAAAACGGTAGTGAAGAATCAGTGCTATTTTCTGGAAACAGCTTGTGTGACTGCTACGAATTCTCAGTTGCTTGCCACATATACTGGTGTTCAGAATCCGGCAACACAAACAACATTAAGCTCTAACGGAGTTACCGGTTGTGGTTTAGGTAATGATAAGTCAAATGCAACAGCTATCAATACGCCATCTGCAGCGAGCTGGGCTACTGTAACAGGTGCTTTAAATCGTACGGTTAATTGTAATGATGCTCAGGCTTTAGCATCTGCACAGGCATTATTTCCCACGACTGATAAATGTATTTTTACCTTAAATAAAATTTCCGGCTCTCTTGTTGCTGTTTCTAATTCATGTCCGATAACAGGTACTTACACCAACACCTGGACATTTACGGATAAATGTGGTCGTACGAGTCCCGTGTATACTCAGGTTATAACAATTCAGGACACTATAAAGCCTATAATTACCGGCACACCACAAAATGCAACTTATAGTTGTGCAAGTGATGTGCCACAGTCAAGTATAACGAGCGTAACAGCAACGGATAATTGTGCAGGAGTTGTAACGGTAGCAGTAGCAGATGTTATCACGAATCAGACATGTGCAAACAGGTATACCATAACAAGAACCTGGACTGCGACAGATGCTTGTGGTAACAGTTCAACCGCTTCGCAAACCATCACTGTAAATGACCTGACCGCACCGGTGATTACCGGTACTCCACAAAATGTAACCTATAGTTGTGCAAGCGATGTGCCTCAGTCAAGTATAACGAGCGTAACAGCAACGGATAATTGTGCATGAGTAGTAACGGTTACAGTTGCAGATGTTATCACGAATCAGACATGTGCGAACAGATATACGATAACAAGAACCTGGACTGCGACAGACGTTTGTGGTAATAGTTCAACAGCTTCACAAACTATCACTGTAAATGACCAGACCGCACCGGTGATTACAGGTACTCCACAAAATGTAACCTATAGTTGTGCAAGCGATGTGCCGCAGGCAAGTATAACGAGCGTAACAGCAACGGATAATTGTGCAGGAGTAGTAACGGTAACAGTAGCAGATGTTATCACGAATCAGACATGTGCGAACAGATATACGATAACAAGAACCTGGACAGCGACAGGTGTTTGCGAAAACAGTTCAACCGCTTCACAAACCATCATAGTAAACGATCAGACAGCACCGGTAATCACAGGTACACCACAAAATGCAACCTATAGTTGTGCAGGAGATGTGCCGCAGTCAAGTATAACGAGCGTATCAGCAACGGATAATTGTGCAGGAGTTGTAACGGTAACGGTAGCAGATG
>JADLAJ010000128.1 GCA_020848255.1 Chitinophagales bacterium | reverse complement strand
CTCATTATCCGTCAGTTTTCGGCATGTATCGGATATGTTCATGCTGCGGACACGTTTAAAATTGCCATTACACAAGTTCCGGAAGAGGGAGAATTAATTATCAATGAAGTACTGTTTCATCCGAATGCTTCCGGTGAGCAGTTTGTTGAATTATATAACAAAACGAACAAGCTTTTTAAAATAAAAGATTTAATCATAGTACAGGCAGATGCCGTTAGCGGAATCGAAAATCAAACGCTTAATTTGCAAAACACATCGGGATTTATTTTTCCCAATGATTACCTGTTGTTAAGCAAAAATAAAAACAGCATTAAAGCGCAGTACAATGCAACAGTCTTGTCTAAATGCATAGATGTAAATTTGCCGCTACTGGATACAAGAGAAGACATCGTTGTATTGAAGAATTCCGAAAATGAAGCAATAGACAATCTGCATTATTATGAAGACTGGCATTTTCCTTTGATAACAACAAAACAAGGCGTTTCACTGGAAAGAACATCTTTTGATGCGGCAACACAATTAAAGCGAAACTGGCATTCTGCTGCGCCGGAAGTGCTGGCTACTCCCGGCTATCTGAATTCTGAAGATTCATATGAATTGCAGGGTGATGTACATATTATTCCGGAGGTATTTTCGCCGGATGGAGATGGTGTGGACGATGTTGCCACCATTACCTATTCGTTCGATGATGCGGGAAGTGCTGTAAATGTTTATTTATTTAATGCTGACGGAAGGCTTGCCAATCATTTGGTAAAAGATGTTACTATATCAAAAGAAGGTGTTTTTATCTGGAATGGTGATGATGAAAACGGAGAAAAAAAGGATGTAGGTATTTACTTTCTGGTATTTGAACGCAAACAAACAGACGGAACAAAATTGATTTACAAACGCAGATGCGTTTTAGCCGCAAAACTGAATTAATCAGCATCAGCCGATACAACTTGTATTTATTTTATTTTACTTTATATCCTAAACAGAATTGTTAATCATGAAACACATCAGACTATTGAAGAAATACCGGACTTCGGTTTTATGTATCTCTTTTTGTCTGATTTTATCCGTTTTCTTTACTGCCTGCAGATGTAAAAACGGAAATGCCGAAGCGCTGGAAGAAAAAGTAGAAATACCAAAAGACGATGAAGCGTTTCAAAAGGATATCTCCACCGTTTTAAAAGCATATGTTACAAGCCTTCCCGGTATAAAAAAAGACAGTGCTAAATACCTGAGCTGGCACGAAGCGGCTAAAGAAATTTACCAAAAAAATAATTATACGGCTCTTTGGGTAAGTAAAGAAGTATTGTCCCCGAAAGGAAAAGAGATGCTGCATTTTTTAGGAAAAGCAGAATATTTAGGATTAAACAAAGATCTATATGCTTACGAGCAGCTTCAAAAAATAACAGACTCCTGTACAAAAATTTTGCCGGCGGTAGATTTTAATTTATATAAACAACTGGAGCTTGGGTTAACACGTTCATTTTTACAAATGGCATTGCATATTGATCGCGGAATGTTTGCCGATACAACACAGGGAATAAATTCCAATTTCTGGAATTATAAGGACAAGTACCTGGAATTACTGCAGAAGGCACAAACAGATTCTGTTTCAAAAGCGATAAGTTCTTTAGAGCCTGACAATCCTATGTACAACAGGTATATGAGTGCGTTGCGTGATTTTGTTTCTAAAAATAATATTTCCGCCACACCGATTTTTATACGAAATCCTAAACTCGATTCTATCGGTGCAGTTAACGACGCGCGCAAAGCATTGGTCTATCATCATTATCTGGAAGATACGCTGAAAAATAACGATTCGGCATATCTAAAGTCGATGAAGAGATTTCAAAAAGATAATAATTTAAACGGCGACGGAGTGATTGGAGCCAATACGATAAAGGCACTGGAGCGGGATAATTCCAAAAAATTTCAGTTGCTGGCAATCAATGCCGACCGCTGGCGCAAAGAGCACCTCATTGAATTACCCAAACGATATGTATGGGTAAATTTGCCTTCCTTTAAATTGAAAATTATAGAAAGTGACACGGTGCGTTTGGAAAAAAATGTGGTTATCGGAAAATCAAATTTAAAAAATGAAACGCCGATTTTAGAAAGTGCTATCAATCAGATTGTACTCTGGCCAACCTGGAGTGTGCCGCAAAGTATTATAAAAAACGAGATGAAAAGTTTTAAAGGATACACGGTTACAAAAACCGGAAACTACACCAGCGTGGTGCAGCCTCCCGGCCCGAGAAACGCATTGGGCGTGGTGAAAATTTTATTCCCGAATAAATACTCGGTGTACATCCACGATACACCGACCAAATCCACATTTGGCGCTGATTTTCGTGCAGCAAGTCATGGCTGTGTGCGTTGCCAGGATCCACTGATGGTTGCAGCCAACTTAATGATGATGGATAGCCTTCAAATAAGCTATGATTCTTTACTTGTTCTAAAAGATGAAAAAATAGCAACAAAAGTATTTCGCTTAAAAAAACCGGTGCCGGTTTACTTCCGCTATTTTACGGCAGAAGCTGATTTTGACGGCAATCTCAAATTTTATGCAGATGCTTACAACAGAGATAAAAACATGATTAATTTTATTTTTAACGGGAAAAAACCTCATGTGCTAACCGATGCTGAAAAACGCGAAAAAGTGGTAGCAGATTCGATTGCCTCCGTAAAGAAGAAAAAAGCAGACTCCATACAAGCAGAAGCGAAACTGAAAAAAGAACAGGAAAAAATACTGTCTCCGAATATAAATAATTATTCTCCCAGTGTAGACACCACGTCTGCTAAACATGATTCGTTATAGTGTTTTAAAATAGGAGAATGCGTTCTGTAGTATTTATTCGGATGATAAATAAATAAACAAGAACCTCCTTTTATCAGGCTGATTATTTTCTCATATTGCTCCAAAGGCAATGCCGGGCAACCCTGACTTCTTCCCAACCTTCCGGTATTGGCAATGAATTGCGTACTTACATAATCTGCACCGTGCACCACAACACCACGCTCTCTTGCATTATCATTAATGCCCGCTTCCTGTCCGTCTAATTTCAAAGAATAACCATGCTTGCCGTCATACGTTTCAGAAGCTATATAGAAACCTAAACTACTTTCATAAGATTCTACATCATTTGAAAATTTTTGCGCCCAGATTTCACCGCTGTTTTTGCCGTGCGCACATAAACTTTTTGCAATTACCTGTTTTGTTTTCAGGTTGATGACAAACATGCGCTCCTCTGTAGAAGGTTTGCTGAAATCTACAATGGTAATAATATCCTTTTTAGAAATTTTGCCTTCATTGTTGAGTTCTGCATAGCCGGATAATGCATATTTCATGGCATCTTCAGAAACTACAGAAAAGCAGTCCACATAATCTTTCACCACACTTCTCTCCGGGTTTTGAGTTTTATCTAAATCAAATAAAGAAGGTGCCGGTAAATTAGCCGCCATGTTATTAGCAGCATCGCTGGCATATGTAGGAAGGTTATTTAAAGGAAAAAATATAACCAACGCTATCAAGAAGATAGTTCTTTTTTTCATAAATAATAATTCTTAAAAAATGTTTACGTCTTGTAAAGTTTGGGCTATAGTTGCACTTTATGATATAAAAATAAGGCAAAAATCGTCTGATACTTACTTTTTGAAAGCAGAAAAAGCTTAAAAAGCTGTTAAATGAAGGGTTTTTAGCAGTTTTTTAAGACATGATTTGACGTATGTCAACCGCTGAAAAGCACATTACATGCCCAATCCTTCGAAATAGGATTTCTGAAGTAGGAAAAAGGTCTTAAGGTTTCTGTTGTATTTGCCGCTAAACAAGAAACGAAGGTTCATGCGGAAGAAGAAATACAAGATGTTGAACCATCCGTAAAAATTCTGATGTTTCTTTAAATAGTAGACATGATTTCTGGTAAACAAACGGATGTAGAAATCATTGAACTTGAACTTTTTCGCACTGCCTTTCTTCATGTTAGACAGCCCTCCCACTTTATGATAAAACTGAATGAAGGGATAATAATACAACTGATATTTTCCCTGTTTGTAGATGCGGTAAAAAAAGTCGGTATCGTCGTAATAGGCAAAATACTTTTCATCCATCAGGCCGATATCTTCCACTACTTCCTTTTTCATCAAAACGCAGCAGGTGGGTGCATAGTCCATTTTTTCTATGTTGTCAAACTGGCCCTTATCTTCCTGTTGTATGCCGATATGATGCGTCATGCAACCTTCACGTTCCTTAAATTTTGTGCCGGCCCACCATATCAGATTCGTTTCGGGATAGTACATCATTTTAGGAGCTACGAGACTGCAATTTAATTCCACGAGCTGACGCGATAATTTTTCCAGCAGCGTGTATTCAAATTCCACATCGTTGTTGATGATGAGTAATTCATCGCAACCATCCTTCATAGCTTGTACAATACCCTGATTGTTGCCTTTAGCTACTCCTTCATTTTTTGCATTTGCAATGATGACGATTCGGTTGTCGGAATATTTTTTTACAAGTTCCAGTGTATTGTCGGAAGAAATATTGTCGATGATATAGAGGATGAAGTTGGTGTGTGTCTGGTTCAGCACGCATTGTATAAACGGCTCAATCACATGGGCACTGTTGTAGGTAATGGTAACTAAGCCGATTTTCTTCATAACTATTTCATCAAGCCTTTGCTTTTTAATTCAGACAGAGATTGCTCATATCTGTCTTCTGCCGGAGACTGCTGATTTACCCAGTTGCAGAAAAGTTTCAGTCCGCTTTCAAAATCAACGCTTGGTACAAAGCCCAGCTTTTCTTTTATCAATGTAATATCCGCGAAGTTATGGCGGATATCGCCTTTGCGGTATTGCCCCGAAATTTCGAGAGGAATCTGAATGTCGTAGTTTTTCATCAGCGTTTCTGCAACCGTCATCACGGTGGTAGCAACACCGGTACCTACATTAAACACCTGATAATTGGCTTCCGGTTTTTCTATGCCTAATATAGTTGCCTTCACAACATCATCAATAAAAACAAAATCACGGCTTTCTTCCCCGTCTTCAAAAATATTGATGGATTTATGCTGTTTGATGCGGGTAGAAAAAATGGATAAAATGCCGGTGTAAGGATTCGTCAGAGATTGCCCCGGACCATATACATTCTGGTAACGGAAAGCCACGCAGGGAATATTCAGCGACTCACAGCAAATCATCAAGGCCTGCTCCTGATGGTATTTCGTTAAGCCGTAAATGGATTTCGGTTGTATTCTGCTTTCTTCATCGGTGGCCACCACTTTCAGAAACTCCGGTTCATCCGAAGGATTACGTAGTTCAAAAATGCCGTTTTCCAAATCAGCTTCTTTTCTGTCTTTCGGATAGAAATATTGCTGCATTTTTTCCGAAAAATATTTTCCTTCTCCATACACCGCGCGAGAACTGGCCACTATTACTTTCTCAATCGAATGTTGAGTATTCGTCAGATAATCTAAAAGGATGGCGGTACCGGAAACATTCACGTTGGTGTAGCGTTCAATTTCATACATGCTTTGTCCGGTGCCGGTTTCTGCCGCAAGATGTACAATAATATGCTGATTCTCCAATGCTTTTTCCCAGTCAGATTTATTGGTGACATCGCCTTTAATAAAATGCACCTTATCTTTTATAGATTGGAATAAAGGAGAAGTGTGTTCCGGATTTTCGCCGTGAATTTGCGGGTGTAAACAATCCAGTACTGTAATGCGATATCCTTTCTTCAGTAATTGCAAAGAAAGATTAGAACCAATAAAGCCGGCACCACCGGTAATGAGAATGTTTTTCAACTATGTTTACGTTTGAATTCAGTCAAAATTAGCGAAAAAAGTGCAAACTAAAAATTAAGCCCTGGCTATCATTTTTAAGGTGTGCCAGAAGGTGGTGCGGTAGAACTTATGTTGCAAAAAGAGCTTCTTGCGTTCTAAACCGCTTGTTTTTTCTAGCGAAATGAAATCATCCAGCAGATTAAGTTGTTCCTGTGTCGTATGATTGGCAACTCTTTCTTTTAATGCTTTTGCCTGACTGACACGTATTCTAATAAAATACTCGTATTGGTCTTTCGACCAGAAATTAGAAGAGAACCGTTTAATTTTATCGGAAAGAGAGTTTTTTTTGCGGGTTACATTTTGCGTATGGTTCCTAAGCAGTAACAAAGGTTCTTCTATGTAAGCCGATTTTCCGCAGGCAGCGCCTATCAAAGCCATCCAATGGTCGTGCAAAATAGCCTCTTTTGGAATGGGAACAGCCAAATTGCGCATTGCTTTGTTGATGAGCATCGTACAGCCATGCGGAATATTTTGAATCAGTAAGCGGTTTAAAGTGCAGTACTCCGGATGCAGTAACAATTTGTTCCATACCGAATGATCTGTGATGTTTCCGGCTTCGTCCGTGGCCTTCATATCTGAAAAAATAAAACACGGCACTTCGTGGTTTCCATTTTCCAAAGCCTTTATTTTTTGCAGTGATAGTTCTATTTTGTGTTTTACCCACACATCATCCTGATCGCAGAAGAAAATATAATCAGCACTGGCATTTTCTAACAAAACCCCGAAATTCTGAGTGGCGCCCAGATTTTTAAGATTGTCTTTCAGAACGTTTATTTTATCCGGGAATTTCTGCTGATATTCCTCAATAATCTGCAATGTATCATCTGTAGAACCATCGTCTCTTAGCAAAACCGTGAAATCCTGAAATGTTTGATTAAACAAGCTATCCAGCTGTTCACGCAGAAAACGAGCTCCGTTATAAGTGGCCAGTAATATTTGTACGGAAACTTGCATTATAAATTATCGTATCCCAATTGCTGCATCAGCGGCTT
>JADLAJ010000127.1 GCA_020848255.1 Chitinophagales bacterium | reverse complement strand
TTGTTCATGGCTTCATTCAATGCGGCAATATTTTTAAAATCAAATGAAATACCGAAGTTCAGGCTGCTGCTGTCTTCAATAGTTTTTACATTGGAGATACCTGCAGTATTTAATAATTTACGTCTTGTTTTTTCAAACGTGGAATTCAATTTGTCACTCGGAGATTTTTTCGTTTCTGTTTTATTTTTCCGTTCATTTTTTTTGTCTTTACTGTCCAGCGATTTTCCCACATCATCAAACATAGCCATCATGGATTTAAACTGACTCATGTCAATCACAAACGAGAAGGTGCCGGAACCATCTTTTTTTAAGAAGAGATTTTCCTGTAAGTCGAAGCAAGCGGTGCAGCAAAGCAATGCGCACAATGCAATGGCTGTTTTCTGGATATATTTTTTCAAAATGCAGATTTTTATCAAATATCCGAATTGTTCTGCCAAAAATCAATTTTTTAATCGTAAATTTTGTTACTGAAATGGTAAATACACAGCAGATATGGATGAGATTTTAGATGAAAAAACATATGAAACCAGAAAGGTGGAATATGCACCGTTTTCGCTGCGTACGGCAGCCGTGCTGATGGATGTACTTATTTTTGTGGCAGTTACGTACGGATTGTTTTATGTACTGAAACTATCACCATCTTATCTGATTTTTCTGGAAGTATACTGGTGGAAGATTGCAATCGTGATGGCGGTGTATTTTATTTATTTTGACGGCAGTGAAAGCAATGCCACTCCGGGAAAACAGATCATGAATATTCGTTTGCTGAATGAAGCACAGCGGGATGCTGATTTTACGGATTCAGTGAAGCATTTCATTTTGTCGTTGCTCTTGTTTTTCGGCTATATCTTTTTATTGTCAAATGAGAAACGGCAGACACTGGCGGATAAGATTTGTAAATTGATTGTGGTAAAGGTGAGATAAATTGTTGTTGAAAAAATCTGATAATCTTAAAATCCATTAATCCCGATTCAGACAATCGTTATATCCAGCCCTTTGCTTTGAACTCTAAGTATTTATTAATGGTTTGGGTAGATAAATCCTGCGGGGCGGTTAAAACGGATTGTATACCATATTTGGCTAATTCTTTCACCATCATTTCTTTCTCTGATAAAAATTTCTTGCCAATGGTTTTATGGTAAATATTCAAGGTGTCGGAAGCGGTTTCATAACTGTATTTTTCTATTTCCGTATTTTTAAAAACCACCACCAGCAATAAATGAGAGCGGTTTATTTTTCGGAGTACCGGTAGGTAGCGTTCCAATGTGTAATAACTTTCAAAATTAGTATACAATATCACCAGACTGCGTTGTTTGATTAAACGGGTAACCGCATTGTACAGTAATTCATAATTGGCTTCGAGGCTGCTTTCTTCTTCTCTGTACAAAACTTCTGAAATCAGTTTTAACTGTCCGGGTTTTTTATTGGCTTTTACAAAGCTGCCAATTTTTTCGTTAAACGTCAGGACACCTGCTTTATCGTCTTTGTGGATGGCAGTGTTGGAAATCACCAAAGTTGTATTCACCGCGTAGTCCAGTAAACTCAGGCCGTTGAACGGCATATTCATGGCGCGGCTTTTATCGAGGATGGAATAAATCTGCTGCGATTTCTCATCACCAAACTGATTTACCATGAGCTGATTTCTTCTGCCGGTGGCTTTCCAGTTGATGGTGCGGATATCGTCGCCGACCGTATAGTTTTTGATTTGCTCAAATTCGTAGCTGTGTCCGATTCTGCGCATTTTCTTTACACCCTGAAAGGTATGCAGTTTGTTGAATAAAAGCAGTTCGTGTTTTTTTACCTGCACGGAAGACGGAAATACCGGTGTGGTAACCTGCAAGGGAAACACGATTTTGTGCTGAATAAATCCGAGCAGGGTAGAAACAAACACATTGCAGTTACCGAATTTGTAAGCACCGCGTGTAAGGGGGCGAACATTGTAAGAAAGCGTTTTTTCTTCGCCGGCAGTTAAGTAAAATTTAAAGGAGAAATCCCGTTTCTGAAATTCTTCCGGCAATTCATCCACCACTTCAAATTTCGCAATACTGTTCTGATTGTTTTTTACATACAGTCCAATATGCTGTTCGTCGCCTAAGGGTAATACGTGCGGAGTGGTGCGGGTGCATGCTACTTTTTTATCATACAATTGCACCAAAATAAAATCCAGCAGCGTAAAAGCTCCAAGGAAAATCAGAATGAGTTTGGCCAACGGAAATAAAAAATCAAAACTGAAACTCAATATAAATACAAAAACGGCAATCCCCCATACATAGAAGAATCGCTTCGTCAGAAACGTGTGTTTTATAAATCGTTCGTATGTATATTTTAGTTGAGTCATCTTTTTTTTTGATTCCTTATTCTATCTTGGAACTTCAATTTTTTGAATGATTTGTTTGATGATATCCTGCGCGGTGATGCCTTCCATTTCTTTTTCCGGTGAAGGAATGATACGGTGATTCAGCACGGCATCGGAAACAGCGCGTACATCGTCCGGTGTTACAAATTCTCTTCCTGAGATAGCCGCCATTGCTTTACTTGCTTTCAGTAAGGATAAGGATGCCCGCGGTGATGCGCCCAAAAATAAATCACCATGGTTGCGTGTTTCGTGCACCACATTGGCAATGTAATTGATGATTTCATCTTTGATAAATATCTTCTCTACAATTTCACTGCAGCGTTTAATATCAGCTGCATTCACCACCGCATTTACCTGATTGGTAATCTTGGCGGAGAAATCATTATTGAAACGATGCAGAATTAATTTTTCTTCTTCTAGATTCGGATACTCCATGACAATTTTGAAAATGAAACGGTCGAGTTGTGCTTCCGGTAAACGGTAGGTTCCTTCCTGCTCAATCGGGTTTTGCGTGGCGAGCACCATAAACGGATATTCCATCGGATAGGTGATGCCGTCCACCGAAACCTGACGTTCTTCCATCAACTCAAAAAGGGCTGCCTGTGTTTTAGCCGGAGAACGGTTGATTTCATCAATCAGTACGATATTAGAAAACACGGGACCTGCACGAAACTTAAATTCAGATTCCTTTAAGTTGAATACAGAAGTACCCACGATATCGGTGGGCATTAAATCCGGGGTAAACTGAATCCGGGAGAAATCAACGGAAATGGTTTTTGCCAGCATTTTAGCGGTCAGTGTTTTTGCTATTCCCGGTACACCTTCCAGTAAAATATGTCCGCCGATGAATAAGGCTGAAAGCATTAAGTCGATGGCGCTATCCTGCCCGACAATTACCTTGGCAATTTCATTTTTTATTTTCTCCGAGGCATTTGTTACAAACTCAATATCTGCATTGACAGGTGGCGGTGTTTGTTGTTGTTCGTTTATTTCTTCCATAAAATTTATTTACAGGTTTTATAAAAATACTCTAATTGTTTATTCAGGTGATGTAATTTTTGCTGATTGATGCTTTTGACTTTCAGAATGTCCTTGAATTCATCAAATATAGATTTTATCTTTTCTTCTTCAATGGCTGACTTTAAGCAGAGTTGTTTGAAAAATGCTTCATCGATTTCATTCGTCTTCATGTAGTATTTCTGTCGGATAAAATTTAAAAACTGCAGCCGCATTTCATTGGCGATTTCAATGTGTTCCTCTTCGTGAAAATATAATTGCCCGATTGTTTCTACATATTTCAGGGAATTGTTTTGTTTCGGTTCAATAATAGGAATAATATTTTGACGACGTTTTGCATGAAAGACGGCGTAAATGATTACCCCTAATATCGTTAAGTACCATGCCCAGCGCAGCGCCCTGTTTTGCAGGATAAAGTACAAAGGACTTTCACCGAAGCTGCTGTCGCCGCGATAGCCGTCATCAGCGCTGCTGTATTTGTATTCATGCGAGATATTGTCCCAGAGCGTAGTTTGGTTTGGTAAGTGTGAAAATACTTTTTCTGCATATTCCAAACCTTTCTCCGTTCGCATAAAATAATTGGTAAACGGCAATGCAGATAGCAGAATGACAAATTCTCCTTTCCCGTGTTTTAATACGGCAAAGTTCAGTCCGGAGCCGTAGGAACGTTCGTTTCCGGCAAATGAAATACCATTAATGTCCGGAATAGATTGTGTCCATTCGGTATCCGGAACAGGAGTAAAGCGATAATAATAATTAACGATGGTATCTGCTTTGTTTTTGATGTAATACGTGTAACCGCTGTCGTTTTTTAACGAAGGGTGTATAAAATTGAAAGTGCCATAGCGGTGATCGCCAACAATGCTGTCTTTGTCTTTGTTTTCTAAACTGTCGATATCAAATAAGGGATAATACAGTTCGTTGAAACCGGTGGTTAAACTTAAATGATAGGTTTTGTATAAAACGGAATCTACAAAGGCACCATTTATGCCTTCACAACTGATAAAGACGGTGTTGCCGGCTTCTGCAAATTTACATATGGTATCCACGGTAGCGGAGTCGTAATAAGGCATTTGGTTGATGAAAACGTAATTGTAGGTCTTATTCTTTTTGAGTTTGCGTAAGCTTTCAATGACAGAGTTGTCGATTTCTTTAAACCCTTTCTTCTTGTATTTGCTCTTTAGTAGCTCGTAGGTTACAAAAGTACCATACGGATTTTTTTTAGTTTTTTCGAGATTGTAATTCCATTCCGTAAAGCTGTCCATCAATAAATAATAGCCAAGCCCGACGAGTATAATCATCAATGCTATCAGGATATATTTATTACGGTCGTTACTCAATTTATTTTATGTTTTGCAAAAAGTTAATAAAGTCAGGTTGTATACTATTGTAATCTTCTTCCGTTATATCTTTTTCACCAAACCAGCATTTTTCGTATAACAGCGTCAGTTTTTTTAGTGTGGGATATTCGTCTTTGTTTCGCAGTTCATTCAAATAATGTTTGTTGGTTTTGTATTTCTTCCAGATGATTTTTTCTTTTAAAGCTAATTTCTGTATAATCATCAGGTAGTACAAACGAATAGCCAGTTTGTAATCTTTAGCTTTAATAGCGGCATACAAGTGCGGATCAATCGATGCGGTATCCAAATGCTCTTCCAGCTCTTCCAGTGAGATATTGATTTTGTTTTTATCTCTTTTTCTGTTAAATGGATTGATGCCGAGTACACGCAACACCAGAAAAAGCAGCGCTCCAATCAGCAGTGCAAATAAAGTCCATTTGATAATCAAACTCAAGGTTGGTGAGATATTCAGATTCCAGTCTTTCTTCTTGCTTTCTTTTTTCTTTTTCTTAGGTTCGTATTCTTTTATTTTCAGTTTCTTTTTTAAATCATTCCATTCTTTTTTGTCAAATGAAGAACGTGTAACAGGCTGCTGCATATAGTCACTCTGCTGCTGCACGCCTTTCTGATAGGCGCTGTCAGACGTCTGCGCGGTGCTGAAAAATCCGCAGCAAACAAAAAATAACAGTATGATTATTTTATTTCTGCAGTACATTTCTTCGGGGTGAATTTCCTAAAATATCCAATTGACTGATTAATCCTTCAGCAGTATGTTTCTCTTTTTGTGTGAAATAAAAAACACCCTGATACAAACAAAAAAATACAAAGCTCAGCGTAATAATACAGGTAATGGCAATCAGAAAAAATATCAGATAAACAATATCACTGTCTACAAGTTCGCTGTTCAGGTTCATGGTTACCGCTTCATAAATGAGCCAGTAAATGGAAGTGCTGATGAGGAAGAAAAACGCCAGACTCAACAGCAGAAAAGATAAATTAATAGCCAGTAAATTAAATAAACCGGATTTGAGTGTCTTTAAAAAAGTGCTGATGAAATTGGTTTTTTGCTGAAATGGAAAAAAGAAAATAAATGTGAACATAAACTGAGCCGGTATCACAAAAAACATGGAGTACACACTTAAGTTAAAGTAAGATAAAATACCATAAAAAATAAGTTGTTCCAAGAATACAGCGATTATCTTTTTCCAGTTTGTTTTTTGCCATTCATAAAATGAAACGACAGCCTGATTTCTTTGTTCAGTAAGTTCTTTATAAAAAATATAATTTACCTGCAAAGCTATGTAGGCGAATAAAACGGGAAGAAATATACCAAACCAGTTGTGGGTATTCCCGATAAAGAAATAGTTTAAATTGGAAAGTGACCATTGCGTATAATAAATATCTTCCAGTAAATACGCCCTGTTAATAGTCAAGCCGACGGCAGTAATAATGACGGTGCTCCAGAATATAGTGGTGAAAAAGAATCCGGAATATTTTCTGAATAGCCTGAAGGTGTCCAGGATGATTTCCGAAACCTTTTTAATCTGAAAAAATTCAACAGGAGAGAAGTTGTCCGGTAATACTTTCTCTGCTTCCAGAATGCGCAGTGTGCCGTTGCGTTTTTTCAGCCAGGGCAGATAAACGTAGTAGCCCAAAATAAAAAACAAAG
>JADLAJ010000126.1 GCA_020848255.1 Chitinophagales bacterium | reverse complement strand
CTATTAACTGATAGAAGTGAAAATTGAAAATGATGCCCAGCGGAATATTAAATTCTCCGCTGTAATTTCTGCCGTAATGTGTTCTGCCGCCAAAGCCGGTGGTAAATCCAAGTCCCAGGTATTTATGAATACCAAATTCTCCCTGAAAATTTACCTGTCCTGTAACAGGCCAGTACCAGTTGCGGTTGCGGAAATCACCGTTGTTGTTGTAATATTAGTTGTCTATATGAAAGAATTGAGAGGCCCCGAAGTCGAGTGACAAAACTTTTGAGTGTCGTTCCCATGCCTGCGCGCCGGCAGGATTGGCGGATAGCATCATAACAGTAATCAATAGAAGTGTGTGTAAAAGGTTTTTCATAAATAAGTATGTATTAAATCGTGAAAGAATTTTCACTGAATAAAGATGCTGCAATACAAACATCAAATTATTACGTAATTCACGATAAGAGTTACATCATTCACATAAACTAATATTGTCTTTTATTCATCACGGCAAACGTGTCCTTTGCAACAAAAAGAGAGTCGGAAGGGTATTGTATTTGATTTTTGTACTGTGCTGCCAAGCTGTTTATACTGCCCTTTTCTTCCAAACGGTTTGTTTGTTTAAATGCACTTATAAAAAGTAAAAGATAAGCGGCTACATATGGCACTGCCAGCACAATCAGGTACTTCGTTTTCATTGCTTAAATGGTTTTATCAGTTTTTAAACAAACACAATACTTTTATTTTTTACTTATTCCCGATACAAATTTCAGCAGGTGTTTATTAAACTCTTCCGGCTGCTCAAGATTGGACAGATGGCCTGCTTTTTTAATAAAGTGTAATTTTGACTGCTCAATACTTCTGTGCAGCAATTCGGACTGGGCAGGAACCGTAATAATGTCTTCCTTACCGCATAAAATCAGGACAGGAACATCTATAAGACCAAGTGTTGAGCACGTTTCTTTTCGGCGTGTCAATGCCCCGAGTGTTTCTGTTATGGCATCGAAAGAGTTGGCAAGAACTATATTATGAGTATTTTCTACCAGCTCTTTGTTTTTATCCATAGTTTCCTGACAAAACACACTTTTAGTAAACGCCTGCGCAAAGTTTTTTATTCCGTTTCCTTTAATCTGCTTAATGGTTTGTTTACGTTTTTCTTTAGCCTCCGGCGAATCGGTGATACACTGCGTATCACATAAAACTATGGCTTCAAATCTGTTTGCATACCTGAATACCGCATTCAGTAAAATATAACCGCCCATAGACAAACCGCATACTATCGCTTTTTGTATCTCCATCGCATCCATGAATTGCACCAGATCATCGGCAAATAAACGAATGTTCGGTTTTTCGGCACCGGCTTCCGACTTACCGAAACCCCTTATATCATAGGCAATCACACGATGTGTAACGGCAAGGGCATCCATTTGCGGCTGCCACGTTGATTTATCGAACGGAAACCCGTGCAAAAAAATGATTGGCATTTTTCCCTTTCCTTTGTCGTTATAACTAACGCTGCGGCCTTTTACCACCATCTTTAAATCAGCCTTCGGCTTTTGTTTTATTATCATATTATTCTGATGATTTCACCTTTTATTTATTTGCAAGGTGTCTGTGTTAGTATTACTTCTTAATGGATAGCTCCATCGGCTTAAACGAGGGATGCTTGCCGGTTCTGTTACCTCTGAGCAGCTTGAGGATGACCATAAAAACAGCGAGCGGTAAAAGCAGATGAATAATGGCTCCGGTATTTAATATAAAATATCCGATTGCCCACAGAATGACAAGCATTACAGCAATAAAATAGAGGAGATTACCCATGTTGCTTGCTTTAAAAAAATAAAATGAGGAACAAAGCCATTGAGCGGCTTTGCCGCCTCACTTCAACCTGACTGATTACTAATAACCTATCGGCTATTTAGCATCTTGTGTGTCATGCTGTTTTTCGTTCGCTACCGGCGTTGAAACTTCTTTTTCTTCATTCTTCTGTTGGTTTTCTTCCTCTTCTTCTTGTTCCGCTACAGGTGTTTTATGAGAACGTTCCTGCTCTTCCACATTATGTTTTTTCGGAACTTCTGTAGGAATCTTGCTTTCATGAATGACCGGTGGTGCCTGTGATGTATCACCGCTTTTTTTCTGATTGTCCTGATTCGCCTGATTGCTTTGGTTGTGCTGGGTACTCTGGTTATTGGTGATAACCTGTTCTTCCTTTTGATTTTCTGACATCTTATTTGTATTTAATGCGTAACTGAATTATTACCTTTCAAAAGTGGATATAATTTAAGAATCAAGCATTACACAATAACGAATGTATGTTGTATCATTCACACGTGATTTGCCGCCGGATAAAAGTTTTATTTTGCAGCCATGTCCTGAAAATCTGTATTCTCTTTTGTAAACACTACGTGGTTGAAATTTTTGCCCAACACCAGATCTTTGCCGATATAAAAATATTCTGAGATAAGTGAATAATCAATGCCGGTATACGTAATGGTGATTGCATTGCCGGTAAATTTCCATTTACCATTCAGTGTTTTTACTGAATTGCCATTAACATCGGTGAACTCATGTATAAAGGTGTTGTTGGGCGCAAAGGTGAAGAACTCCGTCTGATAGTCGGCTTGATTCACAAATACTTTCTGGAAATCATTGATTTTACTCTGACTGCTGAATTTCCAGGTTCCCACGATTTGATTTGCTGCTTGCTTGTTTGGTTTAGATACTACTGTATGGCTTAATATGGTTAAGCAAAACAGAAAAATAAAAGTTTTCATTTTATGAAATTAATTCCCGAAGAAACGGGCTATGCGTGGAAGAATTTCCACATAGCAAAGGTGATACATTAATTACAAGCAATAATACACAACTACAGGAAAGCATTACATCATTCACACGTTTGCTTTATCTGTGCATTTTACAAATTGTATCTTTCATAAGCGTATAAAGTGACAATTGTCAAATAACACTTGTACATCAGCATCAATATCAGAGACAATGTAATTATATAATCAAAATAAATAGCTATTGCTGTTTTTATTGTCTAACTTACAAGAATACAGCATGGCTGTTTTTATGAACATACTTATAAAAT
>JADLAJ010000125.1 GCA_020848255.1 Chitinophagales bacterium | reverse complement strand
GTTTGCAGGCGTTTTCGTGCTTCATCGGTTAACGTAGATTTTGGCGGCGCCAGTAAATAACAAAATGCTTTTTTATTGGAACGACCAACGCGACCGCGTAACTGGTGCAGATCACTCAACCCAAAATGATGCGCGTTGTTGATGATAATCGTATTGGCATTCGGAATATCCAGACCGCTTTCCACGATATTGGTACTCAGCAACACATCAAATTCGCCATTGATAAATTGCAGCATGATATCTTCCAGCTGGTCGCCTTCCAGTTGTCCATGTGCGGATTTTATCGTCACATCCGGTACTAGTCTGCGTAGCATCACTTCCATGTCTATCAAATCCTTCACGCGGTTGTGTACGAAATACACTTGTCCGCCTCGATACACTTCAAACTCGATAATTTCTTTGATAGTTTTCATGTCAAACACCTGTACTTCCGTGGTAATCGGAATACGATTGGTGGGTGGTGTCATAATGTTCGATAAATCACGCGCGCCCATTAATGAGAATTTTAACGTACGCGGAATTGGTGTAGCAGTTAAAGTTAATGTATCCACATTTGCAGAAAGATGGCGTAATTTTTCTTTGGCAGAAACACCGAATTTTTGTTCTTCATCGATAACAAGTAATCCTAAATCTTTAAACAATAATTCTTTGTTTAAAAGCGCATGTGTTCCGATTAAAATATCAATTTTTCCTTCTTTCGTTTTTTCCAGCGTTTCTTTTTTTTCTTTGGCAGATTTAAAACGATTTAGAAAATCTACCACTACGCCTTGTTCTTTTAAACGGGCTGAAAACGTTTTAAAATGCTGCCAGGCCAAAATGGTGGTTGGCACTAAAATCGCTACTTGCTTTCGGTCGGTAACGGCTTTGTATGCCGCACGAATGGCAATTTCCGTTTTACCAAAACCCACATCGCCGCAAATCAGCCGGTCCATCGGATGTGGTTTTTCCATATCCGCTTTTACATCTGCCGTGGCTTTAATCTGGTCAGGTGTATCTTCATACATAAAACTCGCTTCGAGCTCATCCTGCAAGTACGTGTCTTTGTGAAATGCAAAACCCGGAGCCACTTTTCGCTGCGCATATAATTTTATCAATTCAGAGGCAATATCTTTAACCTTGCTTTTGGTTTTGTTTTTCAGGTTTGTCCATGCGTCGCTGCCCAGTTTATTGATTTTCGGTACATGCCCTTCCTTGCCAGTGTATTTGGATATTTTGTGAAGTGAATTGATGTTCACATACAATAAATCCTGGTCTTTATAAATCAGGCGCACCATTTCCTGTGTTTGTCCATTCACGGTAATTTTTTCCAGACCGGAAAACGTACCGACACCATGATCGATATGCGTAACATAATCTCCGGGATTGAGGTCTTTCAACTGACGAATGGAAATAGCTTTAGTTCTGTTGAATCCTGCTTTCGTTTTGTATTTATGATATCGGTCGAAAATCTGATGGTCGGTATAACAAACGATTTGTAAATCCTTATCAATAAAGCCCTGTGCCAGATCTATATAGCAGGGATTGAATTTGATTTCCGCTTTCTTATCTGCAAAAATATGCTGAAAACGCTCGATTTGTCTGGGATTTTCGGCAAATAAAAAATTCTGAAAATGATTCTTTTGATGCTGTTGCAAATCCTGAATCAGCAAATCAAAATTTCGTCCGAAAGATGGTTGTGGTTGCTGATTATAGTGGATTAACCTCACTCCTGTCTCGTCTTTGACGAGACTTCCCCTCTCCATTTGGAGAGGGGTTAAGGGTGAGGTTAAAACGATACGATGCTTCTCTAGTTCTTTAATTAAATCATCCGGTGCAATGAATAGCTGATTTAATGTTTTATCATAGAACGGATGTTCTGTTTCTTTTTTCTTATTAGAGGAATTATTGATTCTTTCAAATTCTTCCAGCGCTTTATCGTATTGTTTCTCAATCAGCTCTTTAAAGAATGCATAATCACGGAACCAGAGAACGGTTTTGTCCGGCAGGAATTCAAACAAAGTTGCCACTGTTTCCTGCGTGAAATGCGCGTTGATATTCGGGATGATGGTGAGTTCTGAAATCTTGCGTTCCGATAATTGTGTTTCGGGATCGAAGGTTCGTAAACTCTCTACCTCGTCGTCAAATAATTCAATACGATATGGTAATTCATTGCCGAAAGAAAACACATCGATGATACCGCCGCGAATAGAAAACTCGCCGGGTTCGTACACAAAATCCGTTCTGTTGAAACCATATTCAATCAGCAAATCCAGCATAAAATCCACATTGATTTTTTCGCCGGTTTTCAGAAACAAGGTATTTTCTATCAGCTTTTCTTTTCTTACTAAAAGCTCTTGCAGGGCATCCGGAAAGGTTACGATGATTTCGCCGCCTTTTTTGGCATTCAGCAATGCATTTAAGGTCTGCGCCCGCAGTAAAATATGATGATTGTTTTGCTCGGAAAAACTATATGCTTTTTTATAAGAAGCCGGCAAATAGAGAATCTCCTTTTTCTCTAAAAGGTTCTGTAAATCGTTCTGAATGTATTGTGCATCTTCCGCGTCATTGGCAATAATGACCTGTGTAAAATCAGATTGTAAAAAGACGGATGCGGCAATAAAATTTACGGATGAACCAATAGTTCCACGCAGCAATACACGAGCTTGCGAAGGTTGAAGATGTTTTAAGAGTTCCTGCGTTCGCGCATCATCACGAAACAGAAATAAAAGTTGCTGCAAATCCATGCTACACTATAACTGAATGCAAAGATAATTGTTTGGAAAGGAATAATGTTATACAATATAACGCATCCCTATTTTTTTTAGAAACCAGCTCCCGTTAATACCTTTCTCAAGAATGCAATACCAACCACCATCCCACACCGTCCATTCAAAGTAAATATATTTTCTATTATTGCTAAGGATAGGCTTGGAGACGTGATATCCCACTTTATATTTATAATTGCTATTTATAATGTGGCGATATTTTCTTACAGAATCAATAGAAACATAATTAAAATAACGAATTAAAGAGGTGTCTATTTTTCTAGGGGTTGAGTCTTCATTGTATTCATCAAATTGAATACGGTTAAACATACCAGCTAGCATTAAAGAATCATATTCGATATCTTCCAAATATTGATCAATACAATACGCTTTTAACGTAACAGTAGTGTCTAATTCATGTTCTATGTAATTTTTAGCAAATACAGGCAAGTTAAGACCAGATTCATATTTATGTTCAACAGTATCTAATACATTTATACAGATTAACAATAAAGAGTCTGCCTGTCTGTTAATTTGTGATTCTGGTTTATTTATTTTTGAAGGTGGATTGCAACTACAAACAATTATAAAAAGGCCTAAAAGAAATAAGCTGGATTTTTTTCTCAGAAATAACATAAATTACAAATTATCGCTTACCATAAAACTGGCAGGCGCGCAGTTTAAATCTATTTTGTTAAGCGAAGAAACAAATTCTTCAATATAGATTTCATCACCTTCTTCCGCATATTCCAGCAGCTCGTTGATGTCTAATGCTTTTTGTTTGATGAAACGCAGATAAATCGGTGGTTCGTCTTTTTTACCGATGTTGGATTTTAAGGTAACGTTGAAATATACCTTACTGATATTGTCTTTGGAAACGGTGATGATGCCTTTTGTTTTCTTAGAAAGAAAGGTGCCGTAATTTAATGGTTCAGCATTTAAAAAAGCCTGCACACAAGGAGTACTGTTGCTCTTTTGGTTATATCTTTCTAATGCCTTTCCGGATTGCATAGCAAAAGAGGGCAAACAGGAAATAAATACGACAAGGCTGATTAAAAATCGCATAGTATAAAGTTATATAAATTATTCCAAATCTCAATAAGGAATATTAACAGTAATAATGTTAAAAACGCTTAAAAAATTCCTTTCGTATCCTGCAAATAAAAAACCCGCGAAATTTTCGCGGGTTTGTATAATGATATTAATTCTTTTGCGCTTATTTCTTCTTGCAGCAATCTTTTTTCATTTCTTCATTTGTACAGTGTTTTTTATCTGCACAACAAGGTTTGTCGCAAGAAGCAGGATCACATTTGCCCGGTGTTTCGCATTTTGCTTTTTCACAAGCAGCAACATCACAAGCAGCACCTTTTGTAACGATGCATTTTTTTTCTACAATCGT
>JADLAJ010000124.1 GCA_020848255.1 Chitinophagales bacterium | reverse complement strand
CCGGAAGCAGCCAGAGACATTTTTGAGCTGCAGCAGAAAATCAACGCTTTCCAAAACGGCGAAATGCCGGAAGACAAATTCAAAGCCTTCCGTTTAACGCGCGGTGTGTACGGACAACGACAACTCGGCGTGCAAATGTTCCGCACCAAATTTCCATTCGGAAAAATTACACCGATACAATTGGTGCGCGTAGCGGAATTATCAGAAAATTACGCCAGCTCCAATTTGCATTTAACGACGCGACAAAACATACAACTGCATTACGTAAAAGTCACCGATGCACCAGCCATCTGGGCAGGACTGGAAGATGTTGGCGTAACGGGCAGAGAAGCGTGTGGAAACACCGTGAGAAATATCACCGCTTCTTCCAGAGCGGGTATTGATCCGGATGAATTATTTGACGTGTCGCCGTATGCTTATGCCGCTTTCGAATTCTTTTTGCGCAATCCGATTTGTCAGGATATGGGCCGAAAAATAAAACCGGCTTTTTCTTCTTCTGATAAAGATTCTGCCTATACGTTCCTGCATGATTTTGGTTTTATCCCTCGACTGGAAAATGGTCAGCGTGGCTTCAAAGTAGTAGTGGGCGGTGGCTTGGGCGCGCAGGCAATCCTGGCGCAAACAGCGTATGAATTTTTGCACGAAGATCAGATGATTCCGTTTATGGAAGCTGCCTTGCGTGTGTTCGACAGATACGGAGAACGAGTGCGTCGCCACAAAGCGCGCATGAAATATTTGATTAAAGAAATCGGACTGGAGAAATTTATGGAGTTGGTGGAATCGGAGCGAACCGCCAATAAAGTAAAAGAATTTAAGGTAGATACTTCTAAAGTGGATGTCGGCGAACCAACGCACAACAACATTGCACCACAGGTGGAATTGGAACATCCGCAACGCTACGAAGACTGGTTAAAGACCAATGTGTTTGAACAAAAACAAAAAGGCTATTATGCCGTGGCTTTGAAAGTCACCAAAGGCGATGTGAAACCGAATCAGGCAAGAAAGATTGCAGAACTAGCGCAAAATTATGCTTCAGAAGATATGCGCATCACCATGAATCAGGGCATGTTGCTGAAGTTTGTCCGCAAGGAATCCTTGCCGTATTTCTATCAGGAGTTGTATAAAATGGGCTTTGCTAATCCGGGGTTCGATACCATTGCAGATGTAACCACTTGCCCGGGAACAGATACTTGTAATTTAGGTGTTACCAACAGCATGACGCTTGGAAAAATTTTAGAAGATGTTATTTTGGATGAATTCTATCACCTGATTTTTGATTCCGAAATTAAAATAAAAATCAGTGGTTGTATGAATTCCTGCGGACAGCACATGGCCGCAAATATCGGTTTACATGGCAGTTCAATAAAAGTGGGTGAATTAGTGGCTCCTGCGATGCAAGTCGTTTTAGGTGGAGGCGTTGATATTAATGGTGTTGGAAGTGTGGGTGATAAAATTGTGAAATTGCCCACCAAACGAACACCGGAAATGCTGCGGATTATTTTGAACGATTACGAAACCAATAGCACGGAAGGTGAGTACTTCAATGATTATTACAGACAACAAGGCAAAAATTATTTCTATACACTTTTAAAACCATTGGCCAATGCGGATTTGTATGTGGATGATGATTTCATCGACTACGATGGCGTTTCACACTTTACGCCGGAAATTGGCGTAGGAGAATGTGCCGGTGTGATGTATGATATGGTGGGTGGTATCATCAAAGATGCGGAGAATAAATTCGTGGAGGCGAAAGATCATTTATCGAAACATAAATATCCGGAAGCGATTTATTATGCCTACACCGGATTTGTGATTGCGGCAAAAGCATTGTTGCTGGGTAAAGATGTGGAGTGCAATACACAAATTAAAATCCTGAAAGATTTTGATGCGCATTTGGTGGTAAGCGGAGAATTTATCATAGAAGATGGTTTTGAGAATCTGGTTTTACAAATCAATCAGTATGAACCGGAGCTGGCATTTGCAGAAAAATACGTGGCGCAATTTCATTTGTTTCTGAAAAATGTTATTGCTTACAGAGAACAAAAAATCAGTGGCGACAAACTCGTAGTGGAAAGCAATTATAAGGCGTAATTTTAGAAAATGAAAAACGAGGATATACATGACTTAAGTTCAGAGAATAAACAGAGTTTAAAATTTGTACATGTTGTTGTGTTTTTATTTTCAATTTTTTTAATGATAACCTTTATTGAAGTTTGGTCAAAAAGCAATCACTTTGCTTGGGCTAATTTATTTCATAAAATGGCATTGATAATTAAAATAATTTTAGGAATTCTTTTAGTTTTAATATTCATTTTATCAAAGACTGTAAAGAATTTTCTGAACAAATAAATCATTATCAATCTTAAAAATCAGCTTAATTAGCGTTCAATAAAGTGGTAAAAAAACTCATACTCGTTGGTGCGGGGCCGGGCGATCCGGAACTGATTTCACTGAAAGGCATCAAGGCCTTGCAGCAAGCCAATGTAGTCATGTATGATGCGTTGGTCAGTGAAGAATTATTACAACACGCACCCAACGCCATCAAATTATTTTGCGGCAAGCGCGCCGGCACACACTACATGAAACAGGATGAAATTAACCGGCAGATAGTAGAGCAAGCCAATCAGCATGGTGTGGTCGTGCGTTTAAAAGGCGGGGATCCGTTTATTTTTGGGCGCGGACAGGAAGAAATAGAATATGCCGAAAAGCACGGCATTCCAACGGAAATCATTCCAGGTATTTCCAGTGCCACTGCATTAGCCACCTTGCGACAAATTCCGCTGACAAAACGCGGTATTACAGAAAGTGTCTGGATTACTACGGGTACTACTTCCTGCGGTGAATTATCGGAAGATATTGAACTGGCCGCACAATCCACCGCTACGGTGGTGATCTTAATGGGCATCGGCAAACTGGCGGAAATAGTAAGTTTGTTTACCAAATACAAAACAGAACATTATCCGATTGCGATTATACAAAACGGAACCCTACCCGATGAAAAAATCGTGTGCGGACATCTGTCCACCATTCAGCAAAAAGTACAAGAAGAAAACATCACATCTCCGGCGGTTATTATCGTGGGCAAGGTCGTTGATTGTTCGCAGATACTGCACATACGATAAGCTTCAGAAACTTAACATGTTTCAGTATCTTAGCAAATAAACTGGTATTGGTTTTAAATTCATCCAATAATCTAATTATCCGATAAATCCTGATTCAGACAACAAATGAACACACTCTATCCTATATTTCTAAAAACGGAAAACTTTAATATCTTAATTGTTGGCGGAGGAATAGTGGGTACTGAAAAACTATCGTTTATTTTAAAGAACTCTCCGGATGCCAATATTACATTGGTAGCTAAAGAAATTTCTCAGGAAATTCGGTCGATCGTTGACTATCGGCCGTCAATCGTTTTGATTGAAAAAGCATTTGAGTCATCTGATTTGGAAAACAAACAACTCGTCATTGCAGCCACCGCCGATAAAGCTTTAAACGAACGTATTTATCATGCAGCAAAAGCAAAAGCAAAAAACATCTTGATAAATGTTGCCGATACACCGGAGTTGTGTGATTTTTATTTAGGAAGTATTGTGACCAAAGGCGATTTAAAAATTGCGATTTCCACCAATGGAAAATCACCGACTTTAAGTAAACGTATCCGTGAATTTTTTGAAGACATCTTACCGGATAACATCAATGAGTTGATTTTAAATCTCAATGAATACAGAAAAACACTTAAAGGAAATTTTGAAGAAAAAGTAGACGCGTTGAACGAAATCACTAAGTCGTTTAAAAACAAGAAAGAGTAAAAATCAGGATGCTTTCTTTTCTTTAGGAAACAAATGAAAACAATAAAAGCCATAACCGGATAAAATGCTGTACATGGCTGTAATGGGCAATTTAAAACGCACGATGGGAAGTTTTCCGTAAATCAATAGAAAATACAAAACAGCTCCGCCGAATAAAAACAGCAGCAGGTACTCTTTATTTTTTAGGGTGTAAAACACACCCATAAAACCATACAAATAACATAGGATTAAAAACACCACAATGAACAAACCCAATACAACTTCAGCTGGAGATTTTGTCAGCACGAATTTTTTAGCCAGCTGAAAAATACCGGTAGTGTATCTTTCTTCGTCACTCCATTTTTTATTTTTCACGTGCAGTTTATCCAGCATGTTTTGCGTACCCATGTTCAGCAGGAGTTTTACCATGCCAATAGTATGTAGTTTCAAATAAGCAGCCTGATGTGTTTTTAAATAGTCATCCGCATATTTTCCGTATACATCTGTTGTTTCAAACGTTAAATTGTTCCAGATTTTAGCACTGTTTTCCGGCAGGTTTTTTAACGAAGGATTTTCTGTTTTTATTTTGGTCAGAAAACTATCGATGATTGCTCCGTTACTTTTATGGGTTAAAGAATGTTCGGTCAGCGGAACACTGTACACCAATTTATCAAAACCAACAATGGAAGAAATGGCAAAATGCTGATATTTGATTTGATTTCTCAGCAGCCAGGGAAGGGCAATAAAAAACGGAATAAATAAATAAACAGCACTGTATTTTAATCTTGTTTTTACATCCAGTTTTATCCAGATGAAACACAATAAAATTAAAGCGATAGGAAAAAATTGTATCACGGGTTTGGTTAGAACATTCATGCCCAGAATAACCGCACTAATCAAAATACTTTTGAAATCATTGCGCAGTATTCCTTTTATAAAATAATACACTGTAAGGATAAACAAAAAAGCAAAGAAGGTGTCGGAAAATAACCAACTGGCAAATGTTATTTGATGCGGATCCATGGCCATTATAACCGCAGCCACCAAACCGACTTTTCTATTAAAACTTATTTCACCTATTTTAAAAACAACATAAACACTCACCACACTCAGGAATATCTGAAACAATAATACCACATACGGATGTATTCCAAACACTGCATAAATTAACGCAATAAACGCAGGATATACCGGAGTTCTGAAGACATTATCAGCAAACCCAAATGTTTTTAAGATGGCAATACCCAGGTAATGATACTGTACGGCATCACCATTTAATACTAAGGTTTTTTCTACTTCCGCATCCCATGGCTGGTAAATAAAAAAGAACACCAGACGAAGCAACAGTGCCAACGCCAGAATTACTATTAATTTTTTATCTTTTATGAACGTAAACATTAGAATTAATCGATTAGCCAAAAATACTATATTTGCACTTATTTCAGTCACAAAAATATATTTTCAAGAAACACCACTACAATAGATGTACGATTTCCATTTTAAAGATATTGATGTTGAAGGACAAACCACTTTAGAAGCCATTGACAAAGCAGATAATTTTAATGAATGGATGTATCAGACGATTAAACCGTATTGCAAAGGAAAGGTATTGGAGATTGGCAGTGGTATCGGGAATATTTCCAGGTATTTTCTACGCGACAATTTTGATATTACCTTCAGCGATATAAGAACCAGTTATTGTGACGTATTGCTTCAGAAATTTCCTGCTTCCAAAATCGTTGAAATAGATTTAGTTGATAAAGATTTTGACAATAAATTTGCCTCCTTAGCAGGAACTTTTGATACGGTGTATGCCTTAAATGTGGTGGAACATATAAAAGACGATAATCTCGCGATACAGAATGCAAAAAAGCTGTTGAAAGACGGCGGTAATATTATCATTCTGGTGCCGGCGTATCAGGCTTTATATAATAGATTTGATATAGTTTTGGAACATTACAGAAGATACAATGAGCAAAGCCTGAATTCTCTATTAAGCAAACATTTTACACTAATTCATTCTCAATACTTTAATTTTATAGGCATCTTCGGGTGGTTTTTTTCAGGTTCTATCTTGAAAAAAAAGACTGTTCCCGCCGGTCAAATGACGCTGTTTAATAAACTGGTTGCACTTTTTAAACTGGCGGATAACATACTGTTTAACAAAGCCGGACTTTCCGTTATCAGTGTGGGCAAAAAATAAATTATGCATTCATTCTCCTTTTAAAAGAAATTTATTTCTATCTTTCTTTTATGCAAAAAGTTCAACTTCCTTTATTAAACCGAACCATAGATGCTTATTTATACGAAGCAGCATCTGACGAAAAAAGACCCGGTATTTTATTCCTGCCCGATTTAACAGGCATTCGAGACACCACTCACAAGAGCGCAGAAATACTAAGCAATGAAGGCGATTATAATGTGCTGATTCCGGATTTATACAGCGGCGGATCTTCATTACAGAAATATTGTGTACAGTTTTTAATGAGCGCTTTAGTGAGAAATAACGAGCCAACTGGCAATGCACCGCTGGCAGAATTTTTTGAAATCTTAGATCAGTTTAAAGAATTTGAAAACGTAGATGAGCATAATATTGGTGTGGTGGGGCAATGCCTCACCGGTGGTTTTGTTTTACACGCAGCTATTCGTCCCGAAGTAAAAGCGCCGGTAGTATTTCATCATTCTTTCGGATTGAAAGGAAGCGGCATTCCTAGAAGTTGTTCTTCCCTGATAGATAAAAAAGTACAGGGGCATTTTGCCTATGTTGATCCGATGTGTCCGGTATGGCGCGTAAAGCAACTGGAAACGGAACTGCAGGGAAATCTGGAACCGCACTGGTACAATTTACCGCATGGTATTCCGCATTTATTTTTTAATACAGAACAGGGAAAACATGCCTTTGAACGTATGGGTAACTTTTTTCAGGAGCAATTGAAATAATGTTTTATGAGCACTGTGATTAATTTGATTTCCAGGATGAGTATGATTTTATATCACAGCGATATCATGCAAACCACATCTATCACACAAATCAAAGTTCAGACAAAATAAAAAACCCGACCATTTGGTCGGGTTTCTATTTATGCGAATTTGTTACTAATAACGAGTCACTAATTACACTTTCGCTG
>JADLAJ010000123.1 GCA_020848255.1 Chitinophagales bacterium | reverse complement strand
TAGGACAGTTTGAACTTCCGTTTGGCGGGGTAGGAGAAAGCGGCATCGGTGCTTACCACGGCAAGTTGAGTTTTGATACCTTCAGCCATTTGAAAGGGGTACTGAAAAAATCTACCTTAAGTGATTTAAAACAACGATTCCCGCCTTATACAGAAAGCGGCACCAACTTAATTAAGAAATTAATCAGCTGGTTGATGTAGAAATAATTCAACATCCACATAAATAAAATCCCGAGTGTAAGCTCGGGATTTTATTTTGTTAGAGGTATTATTTCTGTTAAATATCTATAAATGAATTAATTCTAGGTCAAGTATTCTTGTCAAAGTGTCAATAGTGAGTGATATTGGTTCTGGATTAAATTCTCTTGGTTTCTGAATAAATCTAAAAAATGTAGAATCACAATACCAAATCCCTTTTATCATAGTCGTATCAATTGAATTCCATTTCAAATCAAATTCATTATTGATTAAATAATAATTTTCTGATTTCGTAACTATATTCTTTAAATTTACAAAATAAGTACTATCAAATTTGATTTTCACATACCAGGTATAATCAAGGTCGAATGCTCCTTCTGTATTTTGTATTGAATCTCTTAAAGTTGTGAATTCAGACGTGTCTAATGTAATATTTGTCAAATAATAAATATTATTTCTTATTGTAAGTTTAGAATTATATTTATTATTATAATTATTTGTACAAGCCGACAAAAGTATAATAAATAAATTGAAAAATGTTATTCTTGAAATCATATTTTCACTGATATTATCACTAACACATTTATATACACCACAAAATTACACATATAAAACAGTAGCTTGGCTTTGCGCATGTATTTAGTCTGTTTATCTAATGTACATTCACTAAACTCGTACCAACAACAACATCCTCTTTTTTTAATTGCAGCAGGTAGATGCCTTTTGCTAATTTGGTAGAAAAGGTAAGTGTATGTGTGTTTCCGGGAGATAGTTCCTGTTGCAATATTATTTGTCCCAATGTATTAATCATTTCTACAACAGCCCTTTCATTCGGTTTAATCTCTGCGTTTAAGGTGAAATTTCCATTGCTCGGATTCGGGTAAACGTCTAATTGCTTTGCATTCGTCTGCTGCCGGATACCCGTAGTAATACCTGTACATGCCTGCGAACGCAACAGAGCCGCCCGACTGGTGTTGGGAATAGAAGTGCGCACCCTGTCCTTTTGTCCCTGCGTAAATAAACCTCTGCCGCTGCAATAACTCATCGTATTTCTGAACGCGTTCATGCTGTCTGCACTGTTGTTGCAGTTGCTTTGCGCACAGTCGGCCTGACGGTGCGGCGGTGTATCACAAATCCAGTCACCCTGAAAGAAACAAAAATCATTGACAGGACAAAAGTTGCCATCATCGCCCTGAAAGGTATGGAACAGGCTCATACCGTGTCCCAGCTCATGCGCCAGTGTGGAGGAAGTATCTCTCACCGCACTTGAAATGATCACCACGCCATCCGTAGAGTAATTGCCACCCAGAGGGAAAAATGCATATCCGCCCCAGCCGCCTGCAATTTTATTCACTACCCAAATGTTAAATACATAATCGTGCGGCCAGTTGCTGAAATCTTTGGTGGCAATTTCATCCGAACCCGGCTGCCCGAATGCACCGATATAGCTGATACCATACTGACGGTAATTCGGAATACCGCTGGCGTCTTTTCGAACAATACCATTGCTCGGGTTTCCCTGCGGGTCAAATTGTGCCAGGCAAAATTCCACCTCCATATCCACACCTTCTGTCGTGTTTATTTTTCGCCAGCGTTCATTGGTTCCCTGAACGGCATCTATAATCTGCTGATCGGAAATATTAGTGCCGGTTCCGACAGGTTCTCCCAAATGCAGTACGTGTACCACAATCGGAATTTCCAGAATGGTACCATTGATACGCTGAGATGCATTTGTATTGTTTTGCTGCAGCGTCGCTAATTTCATCAGATGATGAACAAAGGCGGTATCTTTTAATTGTGCGGTTTGTATAATTTCGTTCGCACAGGGTAAATACTGCCCATATGTATTAGAGGAAAATAACAGAAACAAAACTGTTGAAAATAACAACAAGTAAACGCTGAGCGAGTTAAGAATAGTTTTAATGGTTTGCATGCAGATAAAATCTACTGAAAGATAGTAAAACTTCTCTTACAATACATTCACCACCCAGCCAAATTTGTCTTCGAGGGTGCATTTTTGAATGCCTTCCAGCTCTTTCTTTATTTCAGGAGCGATGGTAAAAGCTTTATCATCAAGTAAGTAATCTTTGCCTTTGTAGCCGAATCTGTTTACCACATTCACCACGGCAGCAGTACCTGTACCAAACATTTCGGTGAGTTTGCCGCTTTCGTGTGCTTCTACAATTTCATCAATTGAAATAGGACGTTCTTCCACGGTATATCCCAATGATTTTGCAATCGTGATGACACTGTCGCGGGTAATGCCTTCCAGAATGGTGCCGTCTGTTTCCGGTGTAACCAGTTTGCCGTCCATCACAAAGAAAATATTCATGGTGCCCACCTCATTGGCGTATTTTTTATGTTCGCCATCCAGCCACAACACATCTTTGTAACCCATTTGGGTGGCCAGTTCTCTCGGATATAAAGTACCTGCATAATTTCCGGCAGCTTTTGCATTACCATAACCGCCTTTGGTAGAACGAACAAACGTATCGTACACCAACACGGAGATGGGTTCGCCGTAGTAAGGACCGGTAGGTCCGATGATAATCATAAATAAATATCTGTCGGAAGTTCGTACACCGATGAAAGGCTCCGTACCAATTATAAACGGACGTATGTATAAAGAACTGCCGGCTTTTTTAGGAATGAAATCCTTATCGAGTTCCACTAATTTTTTAATGCCTTCCATAAAAAGTTCTTTCGGTACTTCTGGCATGGACATACGCACTGCTGATTTGTTTAAGCGCTCCCAGTTTTTTTCAGGTCTGAATAAAACGATACCGCTATCATCTTGCTTGTAATAAGCTTTCATGCCTTCAAATACCGCTTGTCCGTAATGGAAAACATTGCACGCCGGGCTGACGGAAATATTCTGGTAAGGCTGGATTTTTGCCGACTGCCATTTGCCATCATAATATTCACAAATCATCATGTGATCAGAGAATGTTTTACCAAAAGGAAGGTTGTCAAAGTCGATGGTTGGCAACTTGCTTTCCGTTATTTTTTCGATTTCTATTTTCGGTAATGTTTCCAATTCCATAACTTGTGCAGACATACGCAATATTTTATTCAAAGTTACGAAAAAAGGTACTTACTTTTGGGGTTCACTTATAAAATTTAGATTAAGTTGCCAGTCATATGAATTCATTTTTTGTACTTAATACGCCGGAGCAGGTTTCTGTAAATGCGCAATTTGCAGGCTATGTAATTTTTTATAAAAAAAGCAAGGATGCAGCTGTAGCTGAAATACAGCTGAGTTTGCTTTCCAAGCTGATTGAAAACGGCTTGAAATTAAGCACGGAGAATTTTTTGTTTATTGACACCTCCTCGCAGCATGCACGGATTTCATCGCTGAAAAAATCACTGGAGGTTAAAAAGTGTTTCTTTTTCGGCGTTCAGGAAAAGGAAATTGGAATAAATATTGATATTCCCTTATATCAGTTAGTAACGGTAGGCGAAACGGAGTTCTTAAAAGCGGATGCGCCGGAAATGCTGGAGAAAGAAAAGCTGCTTAAGAATCAGTTGTGGAAACAATTGCAAATCTCATTTAAACTTATTTAATGACGGAAATAGTTTTTGCTACCAATAATCAGAACAAAATCAGGGAGATAGAGATTTTGCTGCCGCCGGTATTTCATATTAAAAAATTAATTGATATCGGATGCAACGAGGAGCTACCCGAAACACATCATACGATAGAAGAGAATTCGGCGGAAAAGGCAACGTATGTGTTTGAAAAATACCGTGTAAATTGTTTTTCGGAAGACAGCGGATTGGAAGTGGAGGCACTGGATGGAGAACCTGGCGTAGACAGTGCACATTATGCCGGCGATAGGGATGCGAACAGGAACATGGATAAACTGTTAGAGAATATGCAGGGTAAAGAAAACAGAAACGCGCAGTTCAAAACAGTTATTACCCTGATTTTAAATGGTGTACAGCATCAGTTCACCGGAATATTGAAAGGAAAAATAGGAACAGAGAAACGCGGTTTGTACGGATTTGGATATGACCCTGTTTTTGTGCTGCCGGACGGACGAACACTGGCGGAACTCATGCTGGATGAAAAATCACGTATCAGCCACCGTGGAATTGCCACTAAAAAATTAATTACATTTTTAACAGATTTGACTTAAATTTAAGTTAACATACCCGAAATAATAAAAAATCAGGTTTTTACTGCCATTATGCAACCAAACGACGATAAAGTAATACTATATAATGAGCTCATAGAAAGTTGCAAAAGCAACAATCGGGATGCTCAGTATAAGTTGTATAGCTTGTTGTCGGGTAAAATGTTTGCAGTTTGCCTGCGATATGCCAAAAACCGCGAAGCGGCGGAGGATTTGTTGCAGGAAGGCTTTGTGAAGGTTTTTATAAATATTGATAAATTCAGGGGGGATGGTTCTTTTGAAGGATGGGTTCGCCGCATCATTGTCAATACGGCGGTAGAACATTACAGAAAATCTACCAAAATGTATCCGGTGGTGAGTGTGGATGATATCAACAAGGATATTCCCTGGGCAGATACCGGTGATGAACTGGAGCTGGAAGACCTGATGAAGATGATTGATAAATTATCACATGGGTATAAAACAATATTCAACTTATATGTAGTGGAGGGATATTCGCACAAAGAAATAGGAGAGATGCTGGAAATTAACGAAGGAACTTCAAAGTCACAATTAGCACGTGCGCGTTACCTGCTGATGGACATGGTGAAAAAATCAGAAATAGTAAAAAAGAGTGCAACAATCGCAAAATAACAAATTCGACCAACAGGTAAAAAACACACTCGAAAATGCGAGTGTGGAACCGCCTGCGTTTTTGTGGAATGCGATTGAAAGTAAATTGCCACCGAGCAAGGCATGGTATAGCAAATACAAATACGTGCTGTTATTGTTACTGTTA
>JADLAJ010000122.1 GCA_020848255.1 Chitinophagales bacterium | reverse complement strand
GTATCAGCCGTAACAGTGTAAAAAAATACCTGGCACTGCTGCCGGTGGAGGCTGCGGGCGATGAGGTACTGGCCGGACAGGTGTATAACAACGACAGCCTGGCTCACGATGAACAGCGGACGACGGAACTGCATACTCATTTTAAGGAGCACAGCGAAGAACTCTCCAAAACAGGTGTCACCCGTCAGTTACTCTGGCAGGAGTACCTGCAGCAGCACCCGGATGGCTACAGTTACAGCCGGTACTGTTATCACCTGCAGCAGTACCACAAAAGCCGCGATCTGTCCATGCACCTGGAGTACAGCCCCGGGGATATGATCATGGTTGACTTTGCCGGTAAAAAGCAACACTACACGGATCCGGACAGCGGCGAGCTGATCGCTTGCGAAGTGTTTATAGCCGTACTGCCTTACAGCGGACTAACCTTTTGTAAAGCCGTCCGGTCACAGCAAACAGCAGATTTTGCGGCTTGTATCAACGACATGCTCCTGTTTTTTGGCGGAGTGCCCGCCACCATCCTGTGCGATAATCTGAAGACGGCTGTAACGGCCCCCAGCCGGTATGAACCGGTCTTTACTGAACTCTGTGAACTGCTCAGTTCGCATTACAGCAGCACCTTCAGTGCCACCAGACCCTATAAACCCAAAGACAAAGCGATGGTGGAAAAATCCGTCAACATCGTTTATAATCACATCTATGGCCCGCTGCGTAATCATGTCTTTACCAGCCTGGCTGACCTGAATAAAGCCATTGCCGATAAGCTTCAACTGCTCAACGACAAGCCCTACAAAAAGACACCCTATAGCCGTCAGTATTACTTTAAAACGCAGGAAGCCTCTCTGCTGCGGGAACTGCCTTCGGCTCCTTTTATGCTCCGGCACACGGTGCAGCTCACCGTTCAGCGCAACTACCATGTTCAGCTCTCCGAAGACCGCCGCTACTATAGCGTGCCCTATCAGTACGTAGGCCAGAAAGTAAAAGTGTACTACGACAGCCGTACGGTGGAAGTCTACCTGAACGGTCAGCGTATCGCCCTGCACATCAGAACGGCACATAATAAAGCCTATACCACACTAAAAGAACATATGCCGCCGCATCATCACCGCATGCAGCAGATCCGGGGCTTTAATAAGGACGACCTGCTCGCTATGGCGGAGCGCACCGGAACGGCGACCCGGCAGGCAGCTGCGCTGATGCTGCAAAACAGTATCTATATCGAGCAGAACTATAAAGCCTGTTACGGCATGCTGCTGCTGGCAAAAAAGTACAGTGATCAGCGGCTGGAAGCGGCCTGCAGCCGGGTATTACAGGGCACCCGTGTGAACTACACACTCATTAAAAATATACTGGAGCGTAAACTGGATCAGGTTATACCTGAACAGATACCGCTGCTGATCCCCGATCATGAGAACATCCGGGGAAAGGAGGCTTATCAATAACCGTCATCAAAACAATCAATCAATATGAACACTACCGCATCACTGGATCAAATGCAGCAGCTAAAGCTGCTGGGTATGCATCATGCGTATCACAGTCAGCTTGAACTGCCGATGAACCAACAACTCGAAGGACACGAACTGATCGCTCACCTCCTTGGCGCCGAGCAACTGCACCGTGTCAATGAAAAAACAACCTATTACCTGAAGCTGGCTAAACTCCGCTTACCCGCTACGCTCGAACAGATCGAGTGCAGTCCGGCCCGCAACCTGACCAAACAACAACTGGCTACGCTGGCCGAAGGCCGTTATCTGGATCAGGGAGAGAACCTGCTGATCACCGGGGCCACTGGTTGCGGTAAAAGCTTCCTGGCCTGTGCGCTGGGTCATCAGGCCTGTATACAGGGATACAAAACCAGTTACCTGAACATGAACCGGCTGATAGAAAAAGTAACGCTCTCCAGGCTCGATGGATCTTATATCAAACTGCTCAATCACCTGGAGCGTCAGTCACTGATCATACTGGATGACTTTGGGCTGCAACCTATGAACCAGGAACTACGGTTGACCCTGCTGCAACTACTGGAAGACCGGTATGGAAAGAAAAGTATCATCATCACCTCACAGCTACCAGTAGCCAAATGGCATGAATACATCAACGACCCTACGCTGGCTGATGCTATCCTGGACCGGCTAACCGCAAACGCCAACCGGATCGAACTGAAAGGAGAATCCCTGCGAAGAAAAAAACAACCAAAACAATAATCACGTATTTTTAAACCCACATCAAGTTCTTACTCTTACTGCCCATCAGGATCTAAAACCTGCTAATAACAAAGAAGGTGGGTCAACATGCAGGAATGGTGGGTCAACATGACAGGAATTTACAGTGTTGGATGCATACCTGTTCGATACGCTGGACGAAGTACGTGAGGTAACGGCTGAATGGACGGATGACTACAATACCACCCGGCCCCATGATGCCCTGGGTGGTATGCCGCCCAGAATCTATAGGGAGCAAATGGGCCGCCCGCTGGGGCTCCGTTCCGCTTCGGCTACGCCTTCGCTCCACTACTCCCCAGCGGTGCCAAAGAAGAGCCAAATGAATGAAATAGTCTACTTTTAAACGGTACTAAAAAGGGGGAGCCTACAGTTGGAGTAAGCTGTTGTGATACCAGCTTCAATATTTCATAGCATCTTTGTCGCAATCCTTTCATCGGTTGGTTAGAATGGCGGCGATGGTAAATCAGTTTTTTATGCAGTCTGACACATCAAGCATTAAATGATAGAGTGGTAACTCACTACCTGCCACTGTATGTGTTGAATAATAAGAATGCTTAAAGGTTGTGATGATACTACGATTTGAAATATTCTTCACTGTTTTAGCTTCAGGGAATTGTGAATCCAAGAGTGTATTTAATGCAGTAACGTTATCATCAATCTTTAGCTTTTCAACAACAAAACCAATCATCCCATTTGTTTGATGATAACATGAATATTTTTGAGACACAAATCTGCAAATACCTTGTGCTATATATTCACCATTCAAACCAGTTTTGCCAGATGTGTTTTTTGAGTTGATTCTTTTGCATTCAAGAATATAGTAAGCCTCGTCTGAAATGAATGGGTTAACAGGCATTACCCTTATATCAATCCTTCCTGTATTTTCTTCAAGTTCTTTATCAAATAAGTAATCATTGATACAGTGTGTTTTTTTGAATGCAGGCTTTTTTAAATAAGAGTAAATCAGTACATCCCTGATTTTATTTTCATTATTAGCCAGGCTCACATTATCTGTTAGCATTTGGTTGTAGCCTGCAATTATATGGGAAATTACTCTTTCAAATTCCGCATGAAAAAAAATGCTATTGCCATTATATCCCGTTGCGTTTAATGAGGAGAACATTATTCACCAGCCCTCCCTGCCTTTAATATTGCGTCAGCAAATTCATTGACATCTAAATAACCAAGTGCCTTGTGCCAAAGTCTTTTTTCGTTTGGTTTAACTACATAAAAATATTCTTTCTCAAATCCTCTGATATCTTTTTGCACAAATAGCTCATCTGTCACTCTTTCTGAACCAATTTTTGCTAAAAATGATAAGATTTTAGAATTATCAGTCATTTTATTATTCCAAACAATATTATCTGTGAATTCTGAATGGGGAATAGTTTTAAAAAACATTCCAATAAGTTGACTTGTATGCCAGATTTCAACAATAAATTTCAGATTACCAGAATCAGTTTTTCTTTTAAATCTACTCAAAAATAAAGCTGCATATTGTTCTAAATACTTATCGCCAAACTTAATAGGTGAAAATAGCTTTACATAATTTTCTTTTTGTCTCATTATTATAGGAATTGACACTTGATTTGCATAATCCAGCAAACATTTTTCTTGTGTAGAAACGGAAAACAAATCATATACCCCATTGTCTAATTGATTTAATTTTTCCTTAATTGAGACTTCAATTGCAGAATTAACAAAAATGTTTTTATCGTCATTCTTTTCCAATAACAACTTCTCAATTTCTTCAACAATATGCTCAATGGAATTGTCTACAATTGTAAACGGGGTGTTTAATTTTTCTTCATCATGTGATTGTTCCCTCTCAATGCCTGATGAAGAAAATGTCATTAAATTAAAATAAGAAAAAAAAGAAGAATTGATTATGCCAGAAATTCGCCTAAGTATTTTTATAGAATCTTTATCTTTCCCCTTTATACCCGTTAAAGAACTTTTGTAAACACTATTATGATAACATATAGCAGATACTGATTTTAAATCATTTCTTACCCCTTCTGTAATCAACAATACAGGCGCTTTATATAATTCCTTATTTCTAACACGATGCACCAACCGGTGTTCCCATTTCTTATTTTTTTTTGGATTAACCCAGTATTGGTGAATGTCAGTACGAGTATCTATATAAGGCTTCCCCATCAAATCATTTGCATCATTCTTATCACCCCCGCCAACCATAATACCCTGCCCAATTATTAATTTTGGATTAGATGTTATTTCTTGCCCAATACTCGAATAGACATCTTTAAGTCTCCTAATAAAATTAAAGTCTAAGTATGAGCCATAGACTAAAACTTTAAATAGCCAATCAAACTCTTTGAGTTTTTGTTGTTCTACTTTCTTGTAATCTGTTCTGTGGATAGTAAATATTTTGAATAGGGAAAAAAACCTACTTGGTTTCAGTGAAATGTGTTCGACAATGTTTAAATCAGTATTCTTGTTTTTTTTGTAGTTGTAAAACAAAATACATGCTGGTGCAATCGCTTTATCATTCGATTTGTCAAAAACCTCTCTTCTAACGGCTGCTAATTCAAAAATTCGTTCAATGTTAAAATAATTAAGGAAATACTTTCTAAACGCAAGGCTTTGTAGATTATATAAAACTTTACTGGTGACAATTAAAGCAATTCTTGTTTTATTATTTGCAAAGTCACTGCTTCTTAATAAAAAACCTTGTGCCAATTCTTTATTTCCAATTTCAATTTGAGGACCGTTTATATGATTTTCTTTTTTTCGTCTTTCTTCAATATATTGAACATATAATGGCTTTTCCTTTTCTCCTTTACCTCTCATCCATGGCGGATTGCCGATTATAAAGTCAAATTCAATATTTTTTAATTCAGTATTATAAACGGAAGTTTGGTCAAAAAAATCTGCATTGAAAAAATTACCATTTATAAGATTAGGGAATTTAAAAGTTTCTATTCCTGGCGGTTCTAAATAATCTAATAGCGTTAAGTAAATTGAAAAAACCGCTACCTGAACTGCACTTAAATCCTTGTCTATTCCAAATATATTTTCTTTAGCTAAATTTCTTATAGCTGTTTTGAATTTTTCCGACTTGGTATCAATACCGGTCTCACTAATATATTTTTCAATAATTTTTCTTAAAGTCTCAACCAAAAAGATACCTGAACCACATGCAGGGTCAAGCACTTTACAAGAGTAATCAGATTGAGGTAGGCTTAATTTTTTATCAACTGTTTCTTTTAGAATGTAATCAACTAAAAACAGAGGAGTATAGTAAGCACCTTCTGCCTGCTGATTACTTTCTCCAATAAACAATTCATAAACATTACTAATAAATTCAATTGGTATAATCGAAAAATCGTATAGCTGAAATAAAGATAGCTGGCCACTATTTATATCTTCACCTTTAAGAAGCCGTCGTAATACCTGATAGTCTTCCTTTTTTATTTTTTTGTATTCGCCAGTAGTAAGCGGGAATAAGTCCCCGTTAAACCCTTTTTCATTATCCTCCAAATAGTCAAAAAAACCTTTGACCATTTTCGGATGATTCAGCAATTCACAGAATTCATCATTTGACCATGTACGCAGTTTGCCATCAAACTTCATCTTCACCTTACGGTCTATCAGATACCTTACAAAAATTGATTTACCGATTATTGCATTCACAATTTTTGTGTCTAATTCATGTTCGGTAACAAGTAAATCTCTTGCAGCTTTAATATTTTCTAAAAGATGGTAATCAATCCTGTTTTTATAACCTAAATGTTCATTGTATTGCTCCCATGTTCTTCCGGTTACTAATTCAAAATAACTAAAATCATTAAGTTTGTCAGAACCACCGATTTTCTCAAGCGAAGATTTCTCTTTTAAATAATTAAATCCATTGAAAATCTCAACACTGTCTTGCTCAATAATAATCGCAATGGGGCATTCATTAAAATTCCAAATCGCTTTATGTAATTCTTCTTTATCGGCAGGGTTATTAAAAAAGAGTATTAATGGCTTATTGTCGAAACAAAAAAAAGCATCCGGGAGAATCCTTCTTTCAATTAATCTTTTAACACGGTTGGGAAACGCAGTTTGATTTTTCCAGAGGTCATCTCTGGTAATGTAAAGCCCATTAGTTTCATCTAAGCCCAGCTTTGTAAATAAAGGTTTTAAGTCAGTCATTTTTATACAGAAGGAATCAAAAATACTAAACAAATTAGTATTTTATTGCTATTTTCCAAAATTAATGAATAACAGGGGTTTATAAGTTCAAAAATTACTTACAAGTTACCCCAACTATGAATTTTCTTTCCCCGCTTTCGGCAACCCCACTGCCTTCCCTAATCAACCTCTTAATATACATCTTCAATTAGTAGTGTCATTCTCCTTCAATTACACTCCGCAAAACTCCATTAACTGGAGTGTATCAAACAAATGGGTAAACAGTCTTCCTATCCGTTCAATATCCGGGGTATTCATGTAATGTGTCATTGTTATGAGACACTCTAAGAAAAATAAATTTACCTATAATATTCACAGTCTTCATTTTTACCTGTCTAATGTAATGTAGCCGAAATGAATCGAATACATAAACGAAAAATAATGCGAAAGACAAGTATTTTATTAATTGCATTGACAGGTGGAATTATTTCAAACAGCAATGCACAGACAAATCAAAAGGAAAAAAGCAAGCAAACAACTCAAAAAACAGAAAAAAAAATGGAAAACAATTTTAACCAAGAACAACAAAAAGTTTACGATGTAATTGTAAAAATGACTGCCGCTTTTGTAAAAAAAGACATCAATGGCGTATTAGCTACTTATGAAGATGGTGCAATTGTGATGTTTGAGCCACAGAAACCAGTAACAGGCAAAGACAATTTACGAATTGCATTTACGCAATTTGTAACTATGAATCCAGTATTTACTTACAGTGGACATGAAGTTTACATTTCGGGGGATATTGCCACACACATTGCACCCTGGAAAATGGTTGGTCATTTGCCCGATGGAATGAAGATAGAGCAAAGCGGGTTATCAATTGCAGTTTTAAGAAAGCAAGCAGATGGAAATTGGCTTATGATACAAGACAATCCCAATGGTCATTTTTTAATGAATAAGTGATTGGAAACATAAAAACTTATTAAGGGATTGCTACATTTGGCAATCCCTTAATTACGTTAAATTAACTTATTATGAATGAGCAGGAGTTAATAAAAAAATGCTTGGATGGTGACAAGAAAAGTTTGGAGCAACTTATCCATTCAGTGCAAGGATTAATTTTTAATCTTTCACTTCGCTTTTTGTGGAACAGGATGGATGCAGAAGATGCAACGCAAGAAATACTTCTAAAAATTGTAACCAATCTGAGTAAATTCAATGGACATAGCAAATTTCAGACTTGGGCTTACCAGGTTTCAACAAATTATCTCATTAACCAAAAGCAAACAAAAATTGAGACTGTGCTGACTTCATTTGATATTTATGCTGATGATTTGCAAATTTATAAAGCACCATTTGAATATAACTTGCCCGATAAAGCCTTGTTGGAAAAAGAGATGAAAGTAAGTTGTACATTGGCTATGTTACAATGCTTAACCAGAGAGCAGCGGTTGACTTTTATTTTGGGAAGTATCTTAAACATAAATAGCAAAATCGGTGCCGTAATCACCGACACCACACCTGAAAATTTTAGAAAACGCCTTGAACTGGCAAGAAAAATTTTAGCAAATTTTCTAAATGAAAATTGTGGAGTTTACAATCCTGCAAATAAATGTAGATGTAGCAACAGAATTAATACAGCCCTTGCTAGTGGGCGTTTGAATAAAAATATTATGAACTATAACGACAAAATTGAAACTTACAATGAAGAAATGGAAGAGTTATGTTCGTTAGAAGGTCTTTATCAAAATCACGGAAGTTTTAAAAGTAACAGTAGCTTTGTAGAGCAACTGAATGATATAATAGCGACTAAACAAATAATAAATGGCATCTGAAAAGTGGGAAATGTCGAATGCAGAAGCGGTTATGTATAATACTCCCCATATTTAGGACCAGTTGGGACGTTAGCTAAGTTAAGATTTCTTTCATTTACTGTGTTTGTCAGGCAGCTCTTTGAATAGATTGTTTATACCGGATATTGGGTGTTTGACTGGTT
>JADLAJ010000121.1 GCA_020848255.1 Chitinophagales bacterium | reverse complement strand
CAAATTTATGAATTTGCCGCAAGTGCAATTTCAGGAAAACAGGATTCATGAAACGCATACTGTTCGGTGCCTGCAAGGCAATCTGATGACATATAAAAATACTTTTCACCTTTTCATTTCGTACGCCGTAACGGTTATCAGAAATAATTAAATCTACTTTTTCTTTCTGAAGAATATCTGCTATTAATTTATTTTCTTCTCGGATTGTTTTTAGGATTTTGGGTGTTTGCAGTAAAGCGTGCACAGACGCGTTTTTACCAACTGCATAAGAAATATTATAACCCGGCAATTCATAAAATGTGAGTTCCGGATATTGTTCTTTCAATAAATAAAAAGAATCACCGTTGCCTGCAATGATTACACGGTGGTTTTTCTGAATCAACAAATCTATTAATTGCATGCAGCGTGTAGCATGGCCTAAACCCCAGTCTAATGGTGCAATTAATATGGTTTTGGAGTTGCTCAACGTAACTTTCTGCCTTTCCATTTATAGTGTAAAATATTGCCCAAGGTGCCTACAAACGGAATGTACCAGATGTGTAATAATTCACTGGAATAAAATGTATCCATCAAATCATGTCTGTTAAAGAAGGCAGAAGCGGATTTCAGAAAATGATAATCGATAATCGTTTTGCAAAGTATCTGAAAAATGAGCATTAACAAGTATAAAAATACCGGGAGAAAATTCAGTAACGCAATTAGAGTATGGTCAGGGAAAATGCTAGAATACAGGAGGTTTCCAAAAAACAGTATGGCATTTATCCAGATACTTGAAACAAACAAATACACCAGCCCTAAAATCAAGGTGATGCGTTTATCCTGATAAGAAGCAGACTTGGAAGTCCAGCGGAAACGTTGCTGCAGGAAATCATGCAGGTTATGCATAGGTTCTGTCAGTACGATGGCGGCTCTGTTTTTCAAAAACCGTACTTTCTCGGGAAACCGTTGGGCAATTTTATAGACGAGCAGCATATCATCGCCACTGGCTTTTTTATCAATATCCTGATAGCCGTTTACTTCCAGAAAAGCTTGTTTTTCATAGGCTAAATTGGCACCATTCGCCATGTTGAACATTTCCATATTCAGCGAAGCTCCGGTAATTGCCTGCATGCCGCAAAAGTCTAGTGCCTGAAAATGCTGAAAGCGCGTTTTTTCTTTGTAGTAACCAACAGGTGCAGCAATCAAGGCACATTTCTCTTTTTCATAAAAAGAAACAATGCTGTGTATCCAATGCTGCTGTAGTCTGCAATCGGCATCCGTTGTAATAATGAGTTGCCCTTTTGCCAGCTGCACAGCAGCCTCTATGGCTTTTTTCTTATAGGCTTCGGTTGCTGTGTTGCCCGGGATAATATCCTGAAGTTTGTAGACTTTTATGTAGGTATGTTCTTTAGCATATTGCTGACAAATATCGTAAGTACCGTCTTCAGAAAAATCATCTATAATGATTACTTCTGTTAATGCAGTCGGATAAACCTGTTGTGTGATATCGTGTAATAAATGCCCGATGTTGGCTGCTTCGTTTCTTGCCGGAATAATTACACTTACTGATGTAGCTGGATGTTCAGATAGAAAATGGATTTCCTCCATTCTTTCCCATTCATTTTTGTATGTCCACATGATACTGACATAAAAAATGGTAAGCAAAAATGAAATGAACAAGAATATCAGCACAGAATTACTTTTTTGTTTTCGCTAATAACAATTCCTTAAATTTAATCAATCTGTTTTGTAATGTTTCTTCTTTTTTTGCACTTGTCAGCCAGTTTATGTATTCTTTGTGGTGAGTATAAGACATTTTATCAAAAACAGCTTTCAATTTTTTTTCTTTCCGGAAAAAATCAATCATCACTTGTGGCAACTCAACATTTCGTTCATCCAGATCTTCTTCAATTTTTACCTGAATCGTATCGCCTGCATTCTTGCCTAATTGCGCCCTAATTTCTTTATTGATGATGAGATGGTATACGCTTTTATATTTTGTCAGGAGTCCGCGATACAATACGTTGTCGTACCACACTTTTACTTTCAGCCGTTTTTTGCCAAAGGTATTTTCCACATCAAAATCGATGTCAATGTAGGTTACATCCATTTTATCATCTTTTTGGATGACGGCAGAGAAGTTGATTACAGGCTGTTTTGACATGACATAAATTTAGCGAAACTAAAATAAGACTTATTATTTTATGGAATTCGGGTTGTTTTTGTCTCTCAATGATATAAGATATTGATTTATGGAATTACTGCCAATTCACCAAAAGATTTTTGAAGTACGAGGTAAAAAAGTGATGCTTGACTTTGATTTAGCCGAAATGTATGAGATTGAAACAAAGCGTTTAAAGGAAGCAGTGAAGAGAAATAATGAACGATTTCCTGAAGATTTTATGTTTCAACTAGCTGAAAAAGAATGGAATACGCTTTTAAGGTCGCATTTTGCGTCCTTAAAAACAGGCAGCGGAAGGCAACCTAAGTACCTGCCGTTTGCTTTTACCTAACACGGAGTTGCTATGCTGGCCAGTGTTTTAAATAGTTCAAAAGCAATACAAGTCAACATTTCCATCATACGGGCTTTCATTGCATTAAGAGAGTTTGCCTTAAATTTCAAGGAATTATCCGATAAAATAGTAGAAATGGAAAAGCAGTATAATATGCAATTTGCGGATGTATTTGAAGCATTAGATTATTTAATGGAAGAAAAAAGGATAGAGGTTGAACAAAGAGAACGGCCGAGAATTGGATTTAAGACATAAGTTCAATACCTGAATATTCACGCAGAACTTCATCTAAAATAGAATAGATTTCGCTAATATCGTTGGTCATGACCAATCTTGTTCTGTAAGGTTTTATATTTGGCAGCCCTTTTAAATAATTGGAATAATGCGGACGCATTTCTAAAATCCCAAGTGTATTACCTTTCCATTCGATGGATTTTTGCAGGTGTTTTTTTACAGTAGCAATCTTTTCTTCGATAGGTGGTTCTTCAATTATTTTTCCTTCAAAAATAAACGCTTTAACCTGATTGAAAATCCAGGGTGAACCGATGGCGGCGCGGCCAATCATAATGCCATCCACACCGTACTTGTTTTTATATTCCAGCGCTTTTTGCGGAGAATCAATATCGCCGTTTCCGAAAATCGGAATCTGCATACGCGGGTTCTCTTTCACTTTGGCAATCAGCGTCCAGTCGGCCTCGCCCTTGTACATTTGCTTGCGCGTGCGTCCGTGAATACTCAAGGCTTTAATGCCAATGTCCTGTAAGCGTTCTGCCACTTCTACGATGTTTTTGGTTTGGTCATCCCAGCCTAATCGTGTTTTCACGGTAACAGGTAAATTGGTTGCTTTTACCACCTGTTCAGTGAGGCGGACCATTTTGGGGATATCCTGCAAGATGCCGGCGCCCGCCATTTTGCAAACCACTTTGTTTACCGGACAACCGTAATTGATATCGATCAGATTTGGATTCGCCTGCTCCACAATGCGGGCACTTTCTACCATGGCATCTTCTTCGCCGCCAAAAATCTGAATGCCGATGGGGCGTTCATAGTCGTATATATCCAGCTTCTGAATGCTTTTGTGTGCATGGCGAATTAAGCCTTCCGAAGAAATGAATTCAGTATACATCAAATCAGCACCATACTGTTTGCATACGGCACGGAAAGGCGGATCGCTCACGTCTTCCATAGGTGCCAGTAACAGCGGAAATTCACCTAATTCTATGTCACCGATTTTTACCATGATGCTTAAATAACTATCTTTACACAAAGATACGACTAATGACAGAAAACTTGTTAGATGATAGTTTGAAAACTCCGTTAATTCAGCGAAAAGGAATCAATAATTACAGCCATTTTGCTCAGTTATTTATTTGGGTAGGTATTTTTGCCGGATGCTTTTTTCTTGCACAGATGGTGAGTGGCGTAATTATATTGTTGCATTATAAAAGTGCCAATATTAAGCAAATCGCATCCAACCCTGCAGATTTAAATGCATTAAGATATGCGCAAATGCTGGCCACCTTGTTCAGTTTCTTATTACCGGCTTTAATTTTCAGTAAACTTAAGGACAGTCCTGTTACAAAATACTCCAACGCCAACATAGGCTTTCATCCGGCTTTTTTATTGTTGGTTCCGCTTTTATTAATTTCTTTTTACCCCATTATTAATCTCTCTTTTTTTGCCAACAAGGTTATGTTCTGGAACGACTGGTTCAAAGACTATCAGGGAGATTATAAGAATATTGTGGAAGGCTTACTAAAAGACAATAGCATATTTGTTTTAGTGCTCAATTTTCTGACAGTGGCGCTTTTGCCGGCTATTTGTGAAGAATGGATTTTCAGAGGGACATTACAAAAATTATTGTCAGAAAGTCTGAATATACATATTGCCGTATTTCTTGCCGCGTTTTTCTTTAGTCTTATTCATTTTGAATTTTCCGGATTTCTGCCGCGTGTTATTTTAGGGATGTTCTTAGGCTATCTTTTTTATTATTCGGGTAGTTTGTGGACGAGTATTTTTGCGCATGCGGTAAACAATGGCTCACAGGTTGTCTTTATGT
>JADLAJ010000120.1 GCA_020848255.1 Chitinophagales bacterium | reverse complement strand
GATAACTTCAGAAAAGATAAACACAGGATGAAAGTCTTTACCTACAAAGGCATGAAAGACACCACACTTTCTCCGTATGATTCCGTGAAATACTACAAGTCGTTTTTACAAATTGGTATGATGGTAGCGGAGCCTTACACCGGCTATGTACGTGCATGGGTGGGCGGACCGAATTTCCAGTATTTTAAAAATGACCACTGCCGGCCAAGTACGAAACGTCAGGTAGGATCCACCTTCAAACCTATCGTATATGCACTGGCAGTAGATAACGGATGGTCGCCGTGTATGGTGATTGCACCGGGCATGGTAACGATAGGCAAATGGCATCCGAAAGGAGGAAGCGGCGGCCCGCAAACATTATTGCAGGCGCTCAAAACATCTAATAACCAGATGGCAGCGTACATCATAAAAAACTTTGGTGTCAATCCTGTTATTGATTTATCGAGAAGAATGGGCATTGTTTCAGATTTACCGCCTTATTCACCGCTGGCATTGGGCGCGGCAGATATTTCTTTATATGAAATGATGACAGTATACAGTACATTTCCAAGCGGCGGTATCAGTGTGAAGCCTCAGTATTTATTGCGTATTGACGACAAAGATGGCAACACAATTCAGAATTTCACTACAGAAATGAAAGAGGTATTTAATGACAACACCGCCTATAAAATGTGTCAGTTAATGAAAGGACCGGTTTCCAGAGGCGGAACCGGTGCAAGTTTGCCGGCTTACTTTAAATACGGCGTAGATGTAGCAGGTAAAACGGGAACCACCAATAAAAATACAGATGCCTGGTTTATCGGATATACACCGGATTTACTGGCAGGTGTATGGGTGGGATGTGATGACCCATTATTGCACTTCCTGTATACCGGTAGCGGGCAGGGCGGACATGCAGCGATGCCGGTGTGGGGGATGTTTATGCAAAAAGCATACAGTGACCCGAAACTGGGGTTAAATAGGAATGCCAAGTTCTTCAGACCTTCCGATTCTACATTGGTGAAAGATTTATGCGAAGACGGCGGCGGTACCCTGATTAGCGGTGGTGATGCCGGCAACTACGACCAGATAGATGAAGAAAATCCGGATTCTGAGTATTAGGTAAATCGTTATTTCAAGGGTTTAAGTAATTTTTTAAAAACAGGTATTAACGTGAGAATAGAAAACTCAGAATTAAGAATATCATTTATTTTAACTGGCATATTGATAATTACATCTTTTCTGCCAATTATTCAAGTAGTAATAATGTTCTTAGATGGAGGCCTTTTGAGTTTATTTAACTCAAAAAATTCTAATTTTTTATATTTGATTAACGGAATTTCTTCAGTTCTTTTCATAATACTTTTCGTTATTGCAAAGAATAAATCATTTCAAGTTTTCACTGCAATAGGGTTTATATTTTTCTTTTACCCACTAGTAACTTATGTTGATGAAAACAGAGTTCCAAACGAAAATGAACCATACTTTTTGAGCGCATTAATTTGGGGAACCTTTTCAGGAGTATTGTTAATAGTGACGAGCTATTTAAAGATTCTTTTTAAAACTAAATCTAATTCCCTTTCTTAGGTTTAGATTTATCATCGTCGTCTTTCCCTTTCTCTTCTATCACAAAACTTGCGGGAAAATAAGGTTTTACCTGCTGCATAAATTTGAATGCTTCACCCTGCGTTTCAAATTCACCGGCTCTTAAACGGAAATTAGGGGATGCATAGGTGACAAAGGTAACAATACCGGGAAAACGGGCAGAAAACTGTGCTTTAGCTTCAAAAACCTGGTCTCTGGCAGCCGCCTGAAAAACCTGCACCCGGATAGCTTGTTTTTTGTTAACAGGTTTGCGGGAATACATTTTTTGCAATACATCCACGCGCGGATCCTTAAAAAATAAAATATTGTTCCTGATTTCTGTGGAATCACTATCCGCTGCTTTTACAAATGCAAAAGCAGAAAATAAAACCAAAAGTGTAATCAAATATTTCATTCAATACTTTTTATTGTCAATTATGATGCCATTTCTTTTCCGTGGCAGTGTTTGTATTTTTTTCCGCTGCCGCAAGGACAAGGATCGTTTCTGCCGATTTTCACTTCCGCACGAACCGGTTGCTGTTTCTCACGGGTATCAGCTGCTTCTGCACCTTTGTATTCATCTTCCATCGTGCCGTCACCGCGTGATTCTTTCGTTTTTTCTGCAATTTTCCTTACCGGTTGGCGGTGTTGCTGAATCTGATTGGCATCCTGCACCGGTAAACTTCCTTTCATTAAGAACGTAGTTACATCTTTATTGATAGCCGAAAGCATTTGTTTGAATAATTCAAACGCTTCGAATTTGAAAATCAACAAAGGATCTTTCTGTTCGTGCACCGCCATTTGTACGGAATGTTTCAACTCGTCCATCTGACGTAAATGGTCTTTCCAGTGATGGTCAATAAAGGACAAGATGATATTCTGTTCGAATACTTTTACCAGTTCTTTACCTTTACTGCTATACGATTTTTCCAGATTGGCAACTACATTGATATTTCTGCTTCCGTCTGTAAACGGAATTACGATATTCTGAAACTGATTGCCTTTTTGCTCATACACATCTTTTACCACAGGAAATGCTTCTTTCATGATAGCATCCGATTTGCGCACATATTTCTGATACACTTCGCGGTATAAATGGTCTGCCAGTGCATCCACACTTTTCACTTTTAAGTCTTCTGCAGTAATAGCAGTATCTACAGAAAGGAAACGAATGCAATCCAGTTTGAATGCTTCTATATCCTGAGAAATTTTTCCGTCATTACATACTTCATAACTTAAATCATAATACATATTGATTAAGTCGAACGTAATACGCTCACCGATTAATGCATGCTGTCTGCGTTTGTAAATCACTTCACGTTGCGCATTCATTACATCGTCATATTCCAGCAATCGCTTACGGGTGCCGAAGTGATTCTCTTCTACCTTTTTCTGTGCACGTTCAATCGATTTCGTTACTAAAGAATGCTGAATGACTTCACCTTCCTTGTAACCCATTTTGTCCATCATGCCCGCAATTCTGTCGGAGCCGAACAAACGCATCAAATCATCTTCCAGCGAAGAGTAGAACTGCGTAGAACCTGTATCTCCCTGACGACCGGCACGACCACGCAGCTGTCTGTCTACACGACGTGAATCGTGACGTTCTGAACCGATGATGGCCAAACCGCCGATATCTTTAATACCTTGTCCCAGTTTAATATCCGTACCACGACCGGCCATGTTGGTGGCAATGGTGATTTGTCCGCTTAAACCGGCCTGTGCTACCACTTCCGCTTCACGCTGATGCTGTTTTGCATTTAAGACGTTGTGCGGAATTTTACGCATACTCAACATCTTGCTCAGTAATTCTGAAACTTCCACATTAGTGGTACCCACTAAAACAGGTCTGCCTTCCTCTCTCAATTTTATAATTTCTTCAATGATGGCAGTATATTTTTCACGCTTGGTTTTGAAAATTAAATCTTCTCTGTCGTCGCGTAAGGTTGCTTTGTTGGTAGGTACTACAACGGTATCCAGTTTGTAGATTTCCCAGAACTCTGCCGCTTCCGTTTCTGCTGTACCGGTCATACCACAAAGTTTGTGATACATACGGAAGAAGTTTTGCAACGTTATAGTTGCAAACGTTTGTGTGGCTGCTTCTATCGCTACATTTTCTTTTGCCTCAATCGCCTGATGTAAACCATCGCTGTAACGACGGCCTTCCATGATACGGCCGGTTTGTTCATCTACAATTTTTACCTTACCGTCCATGATAACATACTCGATATCTTTATCAAACAAACAGTAGGCTTTTAATAATTGATTGACAGTATGCAGACGTTCCGATTTGATATTGAAATCCGTCAGAATTTCATCTTTTTTACTCAGCTTCTCTTCATGAGATAAAGCTTCGTGTTCCACTTCAGCAATCAAAGCACCCACATCCGGCATCACGAAGAAATCTTTTTCTTCACCGGAAGAAGTAATGAGCTCAATACCTTTATCCGTTAAGTCAATCTGGTTATTTTTTTCATCAATGACGAAATATAATTCTGCATCACACGTCGGCATTTCTTTCTGCTGATCCTGCAAATAATAATTTTCCGTCTTCATTAATATTTGCTTCATGCCCGGCTCACTCAGGAATTTTATTAAGGCACTGTTTTTTGGTAAGCCGCGATGTGCACGTAATAATGCCAAACCGCCTTCTCCTTCTTTTGTACCTGTTTTTCCTTCTGCAATTAATTTTTTTGCGTCTAATAAAAATTGTTGAGCAACTCTTTTTTGAGTAGCCACCAATCGTTCGATTCTTGGTTTTAATTCCAGGAACATTTGATCTTCTCCTTTGGGTACCGGACCTGAAATAATCAAGGGTGTTCTTGCATCGTCAATTAACACGGAGTCGACTTCATCCACCATGGCAAAATGCAGTTTGCGTTGCACTTGTTCCTCGGCAGTACGGACCATATTGTCACGTAAATAATCGAAACCAAATTCGTTATTGGTTCCATAAGTGATGTCTGCTAAATAAGCATTCTTTCTGCCGTCTGTATGTGGTTCGTGTTTGTCGATACAATCAACCGTCAAACCTAAGAAATTAAACAGCATGCCGTTCCATTCAGAGTCACGACGAGCAAGGTAGTCATTCACCGTTACGATGTGAACACCACAGCCAGCCAATGCATTTAAATAAGCAGGTAAGGTAGATACTAAAGTTTTACCTTCACCGGTAGCCATTTCTGAAATCTTTCCACGGTGCAATACGATACCACCGATTAACTGTACATCATAGTGTACCATGTTCCAGGAAATCTCACCACCTGCAGCTGTCCATTTATTCGGATAGACCGCATCTTCACCTTCAATTTTTATATGGGGATTTTTTACTGCTAAATCTTTATCTAACTGTGTAGCTTTTACACGGATAAACTCATTGGTAGAAAAACGACGAGCCGCTTCTTTCACCACTGCAAATGCTTCCGGCAAAATTTCATTCAGCACTTCTTCAATTGCTTCGTCGCGTTCTTTTTTTAATTTATCTACCTGTGCGAAAATAGTTTCCTTATCGTCCAGTTCCAACTCTTCCGTTTCTGCCTTTTCAGTCAGGCTGTTGATTTGCTGGTCAATTTCGGACAGGTATTCCTGAATTCTGTATTTAAAATCCTGTGTTTTCTGGCGCAGCTCATCGTGAGTGAAATTCTGATACGACAAAAAATGCTCGTTTATCTCCGCCACGATGGGTTCAACTGACTTTACGTCACGATTTGATTTGCTGCCGAAAATTTTGGATAATCCTTTCTGTAAGAAGTTTAACATGATAATATTGTATAAATAGGTTGCAAAGTTAACATTTTACCCTCATTTTGAATGATAATAAAAGTGAAATCGCTTACACTGTGCAAAAAAAGTTCCAAAGACAAAATGGCATTCCGTTTAAAAGGACTTATTTTGCAGAAAAATCAGAAAATGCACCTTTTATTACTCGGTTCCGGTGGAAGAGAACATGCTTTTGCCTATAAAATAGCCCAAAGCGCAAAATGTACGAAGTTGTTTATTGCACCCGGAAATCCCGGAACTTCAGAATTTGGTTCGAATGTGCATATCTCTGCTACAGATTTTCCGGCTATTAAAGCATTCGTGCTGGAAAATGCGGTTAAAATGGTCATTGTTGGCCCGGAAGCACCTTTGGTAGAGGGTATTTTTGATTTCTTTCAGGAAGATGCGGATTTAAAAAATATTCCGGTTATTGGTCCGTCTAAAGTAGGAGCCCAATTGGAAGGCAGTAAGGCATTCTCTAAAGCCTTTATGATACGACATCATATTCCAACTGCGGCATACAATGAATTTACACAAGCTAACCTGCAGGAAGGCTTGGAATATATTGAGCAACAGAAAACACCAATTGTTTTAAAAGCAGACGGATTAGCCGCCGGGAAAGGCGTTTTGATTTGCAGCACAACAGAAGAAGCCAAAGCAGAATTTCGCGATATGCTGGATGGTAAATTCGGAGATGCCAGTGCAAAAGTGGTGATTGAGGAATTTATGGATGGCATAGAATTCTCTGTTTTTGTTTTAACGGATGGAAAAAATTACAAAATACTACCAACGGCAAAAGACTACAAACGCATTGGCGAAGGAGATACCGGTTTAAATACAGGCGGAATGGGTGCCGTTTCACCACCACCGTTTGTGACGGATGAGATGATGCAAATTGTTGAAGAAACCATTGTGAAGCCGACCATTGAAGGCTTTCAGCTAGATGGAATTGTGTACATAGGTTTTGTGTACGTTGGTTTGATGTATCTGAAAACAGGAGAGTTGAAAGTGGTGGAATACAATTGCCGTATGGGTGATCCGGAGACGGAAGCAGTTTTTCCGAGATGGAAAAATGATATTATAGACGTGTTTCAGTCGACGGTCGACGGTCGACTGTCAACAGTGAATATTGACATAGATGAACGTGCTGCTACAACCATTATTCTGGCAAGCGGCGGCTATCCGCAGGATTTTGAAAAGGGTAAAGTTATTACGGGAATTGCGGATGTGGAAGATTCCATGGTGTTTCATTGTGGTACCAAACAGGATGGAAACGGAAATCTGCTTACAAATGGCGGACGGGTTTTAGCGGTTACGTCTTTGCATGAAGATTGGAAGAAAGCAATTATACTCTCCAATGAAAGTGCTGCAAAAATAAATTATAAGGGTAAGTACTACCGAAGAGATATCGGATTTGATTTAT
>JADLAJ010000119.1 GCA_020848255.1 Chitinophagales bacterium | reverse complement strand
TACTCGGTGTCTGTGCTGGAATGTGCCATGCCGCCGATGATTACATCCTCCATATTAGCCATAGAATATGACTTAGACAGCGAACTTGCAAATGCTTTACCTACTTTAGGAATTTTATTTTCCATTCCAACATTGTTGTTCTGGAAATGGCTTGTTGCAATCTTTTAGATTTCTTTCAGCACATCAATAATACTGGTATACATATTGTCAAAATACTTCGGAATATCTGCTCTCTTTACCCAAATGGCCTGTTCAATATCTTCTTCTGTTTGCGGAATTAAGTCACCCTCAAAATCCGTTTGCATTTCAAACCAATGCGATACTTTCAATGCTAACTTATCATCTATCATGTAAGAATGATAAGTGGCTATGTTGTTTAATTTTTTGAAACGTACTGGCTTGGTGATATGTACATTCGTCAGGCCTGTCTCCTCTTCCACTTCGCGAACAGCCGCTGCTTCAATTGTTTCTCCATTTTCAATTTTCCCTTTAGGCAAATCCCAGAAACCACGACGATGTATCAATAAAATTTCACCATTTTTATTTTCCACCACACCACCGGCTGCCTCAATACATTTAAAATGTGCACAAACATTCTGAAACATTTTTTCAACGTCAGGATTAAAAAGTATGACATTATTTTGATTTACATCACTTAAAATCACTTTTAAAGTAGAAGCAAAGTTTTCTTTAGTGGTGTATGGTTCTATAATGAACTCTTCGTGCATTAAATTATCCACAAAAGAAGGATTTTGACAGAGGTAAACTATCTTGTTATTGATAAAAAGTTTATACATTTATAGAAATTATTTTTTGATGTAAGAATACTGGAAATTAAAGAATAATTTTCTCCGAATTTAAAAAATAAACTTAAACTAATTGCTCATTACCTAATATTTATATCATGGAAAATAATGCATACAAAGAAAAACTGGCGGAATACTTATTGCAAATAAAAGCAATACAACTTGACACAGAGAATCCATTTACCTGGGCAAGTGGCTGGAAATCGCCGGTGTATTGTGATAACAGAAAATTATTATCCTATCCTGAAATAAGAAATTTTGTAAAAGAAGGTTTGGTAAGTTTGGTGAATGAATATTTTCCTCAAACAGATTGTATCGCAGGAGTTGCCACCGCAGGGATACCTCATGGAGCCATTTTAGCAGATGCATTAGGTTTGCCATTTGTATATGTACGTTCTAAACCAAAAGAACATGGTTTAAGCAATACAATTGAAGGTGATCTGAAACATGGATTGCGCGTATTGGTAGTCGAAGATACTATTTCGACGGGCGGAAGCTCATTAAAAGCGGTGGAAGACTTAAGAAATGCAGGTGAAGAAGTAATTGGTATGATTGCTATCTATAAATATGGTTTTGAATCAACACATCAGCGATTCGAAGACGCAGGAGTTATTTTAAAAACATTGACCAATTACGATTTCTTACTTCGAGCCGCTATTCAAAGCGGTTATATAAACAATGATGAGTTAGAAACACTTAATTTGTGGCGTTCTAATCCAAGTGAATGGTTATCTGTGAACAGTTAATCTTATTGACTGCAAAATAAATAAAGAATGATTTTATCTATCAGTTTATTAAGTTGGAAAACCTGGACAGTTCCGCTTATCGGCGCATTTATCGGATGGATTACAAACTGGCTGGCTATTAAAATGCTGTTTCATCCTCGCAGACCGGTGAAAATCTTATTCCTTACATTTCATGGTATTTTTCCTAAAAACAAACCCCGCATAGCAGAAAAACTAGGTACTGTTGTACAACGTGATTTAATAAACTTTAGCGATATAAAGGGAAGACTTCAAGACCCGGATGCGTTGAATAATTTTAAAGAACAAATTGCATTACGAGTAGATAACGCCATCAGAGACAGAATTGAAAAAAGTCCTCTTTTAGATGCGATTGTTCCCGACCAGCTTATACAGAGTATACACAAAACCATCGTGGACGAAATAGAAAAGAATCTGCCTTCCGTAATCGGTTCTTCTATCGATAAAATTGAAGAAAAACTGGACATTCAGGAATTGGTAAGAAACAAAGTAGCTAATTTTTCAGATGAAAAGCTAGAGCAGCTTTTGCTGGATATTACGTCAAAAGAATTTACCTTCATTGAATTAATCGGTGGTGTACTCGGTTTCTTTATCGGAATTATCCAATTAATCATTAGTGCTCTTTAACATAGATAAAGCCCGCTTAAAACACTTTATCCAGTATCGACCAGTTGGAAGGTTCATAAGCAGTTCTTACTTCTGAAACCCCCAATGCTTTCAGTTTTTTGGTCGTGGTATTTCCAATTGAAATAATTGCCTGATTGGGTTGTTGTGTATGTTGAGAAAAATAAGCTTCTGCACTCATCGGACTGGTAAAAATCAATAATGCTTCATCTCTTTTCAATACCGTTTCTTTCGGAGAATTTTCATATACTATTAATGATTCAACATCCGTATTCCTCATTAAATTCTTTTGAATACTCTGCATGGATTTCTTAGCTTGTGGAAATATAATTTTACCTACTGCAACAGCATCAAAATCTTCGGCTATTTTATTCAAATCACTTCCCTGCCCGATAAAATCTACCTGCAATCCTAACTCATAAACTGATTGTGCAGTTCCCTGGTTAATTGCTGCTATTTTAATCTCTTTAATTGTTGAAGTATCCACCTGATTAAAGAAATATTTCACACCGTTTTTACTGCTGAAAAACAACCAGTCAGCATCGTATGTAAAATCAACATCCACTTGTTTAAATTCAATAAATGATTCATAGCTTACCGTATATCCATGCGCCCTTAGCCCCCGCACCAGATAGTCATTATCATTTAAATCAGAAGAAATAAAAACAGATGAAGGTTGGGTGTTTTTCAGTTGGTTAACCAGTTTCTCTGAAACAGCTGTAATAGATTCATCAGATACGACATGATGCGTTCTTTTCGGAAATGCATTCCAGGCAGCTGCCTGAGAAATCCAGACATGCACATCATTTTCTATTTTTTCTGCATATACACCAAGCGGCATCTGACAACCTCCTTCGAAATCGTGTAAAATCTGACGTTCTAAAGAGGTTATTCTATTACTGGCTTCGTCATTCAGTAATTCGCAAATCTTTTTCAGTTCACTGTCATCTTCTCTTATTTGAAAAGCCAGAACGCCTTGCGCAGGAGCCGGAATAATCATAGGTGCTGTTAAAGCAACCTTTTCAAATGCACTCAGATCCACATTGAGTCTTTCCAGACCTGCAGACGCCAGCACAATAGCATCGTAATTTTCTTCGGTTAATTTCTTTACTCTGGTTGGCACATTTCCTCTCAAATCCTGCAACACAAAATCAGGTCTGTATGCCATAAGCTGCGCTTTTCTGCGGGCGGATGATGTACCTACTATTGCGTTTTCTTTCAGCTTTCATACTTTCGTTTCATCCACACTTTCCTTTCTGATTAACAGCATATCAAATGGGTTTGCTCTTTTTGAATAAGCAGCTATTGTTAATCCTTCAGGAAATTCAGTAGGTAAATCTTTGCAGGAATGTACTGCTAAATCTATCGTACCGGCCAGCAATTCATCTTCCAGTTCTTTGGTAAAGAAACCCTTTCCTTCAATTTTATCAAAACTTAAATTCCATTGCTGTGTGGCATCACCTTTTGTTTTGATGATTTTTAACTCCACTTGCAATCCGTTGTTTTCTAAAACAGATTTAGTGAAATTAGCTTGCCATAATGCCAATTCACTGCCGCGTGTACCAATTATTACAGGTGTTGATTTTCCTTTCATGCTTATTTGCAAATTTAAGTTTTTTATTTCACGTAAAGACGCAAAGAATACATAGCAGTATTATTTTTTTGAAAGCAATTAAATACAAACTGATAATCGTTTAAGGTCTGAATTTCTTATTCAGCAACGATTTTTTGGAAGCTTTAAAAGGCAGGGCTATATATTTTTCTTCCATATACTGCATCACTTTCTCAAGTATATCTTTCGAGTTCGCATCCAGAGATTCGATATCTTTTTTGAAGGCAGTATTCAGTGCTCTGTCCTTAATGTTTTTTACCTCATTTGGAATATCTGACAACGCCAGTTCCAGTCTTCGTTCTTTGTAGAGGTCATCAAATGCCACTAAAAATTCTTCCAGCATCGCTTCCGCTTTGTACAACTCTCCTCTTCTGAACTGCATGTTTTCTTTTGCTTTCTTTTCCAAAGAGGCCACGTCGATATAATCAACATTTTCTGTGTCAATAATTTCCTGTTCCACATCTTGCGGAACGGCTAAATCAACGATAATAATTTTCTTATTGGAAGGAGCAATTTGCTCAAAAATACCTTTCGTCAATACCGGGAAATTCGCACCGGTGCATGTCAGGATAACATCCACATCTTCGGTATGATTAATCAGTTTATCAAACGGAACGGCTTTACCATTTTTAAATCTGGCTGCCAGTTCTTCTGCTTTGCTTAAGGTTCTGTTGTAAACCGTAATATTGCCAATGCCGCTTTTCACCAGCAAATTAGCCATTAAGTGGTTGGTTTGTCCTGCACCAATAATTAGTATCTTTACATCTTTTGAAATATTTCTTTCCAGTAAAGAACGGAACGCCAGAGATACAACAGATATTGGTTTTTCTCCAATGCGTGTATCGCAGTGAATTTTTTTAGCAAATACGATAGACTGCTGGTAAGCCAGACGAATATCATCGCCGCATAAATCATGTTTTTTTGCGTTGATATAGGCTGCTTTAATCTGACCTAAAATCTCACGTTCTCCGATGACCAATGAATCAAACGAAGCAGCAACGCCCATGAAATGTTTTACGGCATCAGCACCTTCAAAAACCAATGCTTTCGATAAATGAAGATTGATTAATTCTTTATTGAAATGCGGATTAATGAACATAAATAAGTCTTTCAAAAACTTATTGTCTATTTTTTTGTCCTGTGTAAAAAAGAAAGTGACGCGATTACAAGTATTTAAATACAACAACTCATCCATACCAAAACTTTCCTTTAACTCTTTTAAGCGATTAGCAGGGAAATCGGAAGTATCTGCGTCTGTCAGCAGATAATCTTTCAATCTGTTGACTTTAGCTGTTTTATGAGTAATAGTTACTATTTTGTAACGTTGCACGGTATAGTTATTTTTCCTTTTACAAATATGGCAATATAATAGACAATAAAAAAATGATTTTAGTCATGTTTGTTTATCTAACAATAACATAAACTAAATCAATACTCGACTTGCACGTAACATTTGCCGTTCTGCAGTAGCAAATCCTTCTTTACTCCTAAAGAATAACGAACGATAACGTGTTTATT
>JADLAJ010000118.1 GCA_020848255.1 Chitinophagales bacterium | reverse complement strand
TTAGATATTATTGAGAAAGATTAATCTTAATGAATAATTTACAATTTACGATGTACGATGTACGATGTACAATTTTAAGATTCATTATTTTATTTGCATTTATTTTTTCATCAGTATCTGTCTTCGCGCAACATTCATCAGTAGATTCAGCAGATATACTTAGAAGAATTGCTTTTCAGGATTCCATTTTCAATAATCTTATTAAAGTTCAGCCTTATAAGTCTGTTACAAAAAAGAAGCAGGAACCTGTTACCATAAATAAATCTGCAGAAACAATTACGGTTCCTGTAGATTCTCAGAAAGTAGTAAGTAACGAGGTTTTAAAGGTCACGGATTCCCTCTCAGGTAAATCTGTTCTTGCAGAAAATCTCGACAAGAATAAAAACAAAAAGCAAAAGAAAATTGACACGACCCATTATTCGCCTAAAAAAGCGGCCATCTGGGGTGCAGCCTTTCCCGGATTAGGACAGGTGTACAACAAAAAATACTGGAAGCTTCCGATTGTGTATGGCGTACTGGGAACCGTCATGTATTTTGTTGCGTCGAATGGAAAAAAGTTGCGGGAATTCAACGGCTATATCCGAAACGTCTATGACAGCGTACCCAATCCGGCACCCTATAACACGATAGATTTGGATCAGATAGAATCCTTTAGGAATACCTACAGGCGAAATGTGCAGATAGCATCTTTCGGAACGGTGTTTGCCTGGGGTTTATCCATTGTCGATGCAGTGGTGGATGCACATCTCCGACCATTTGACATTTCAGATAAACTAACCCTGAGGATAAAACCCGAAATAAATTATTCTAACCTTACCTATTACACGGGAATAGGATTAAATTTGAATTTTAAATAAATACAATGAAAATCGCATTAATTGGCTACGGGAAAATGGGAAAAGCAATTCATGAAATGGCATTGCAAAAAAATGAAATCAATAGAAATAACAACGCCATTCTATCTGCACAAATAAAATCAATGGATTCAACAGATAAAATTGCCAATGAAAAGAATACACGATTAGGAAGAAATGAATTTGATATTGCATTAATTGTGGATGTAGATAACCGTCTAACTGTAACCAAAGAAGAATTGCAGCAGGTGGATGTTGCTATAGAATTTACTTCACCGCATACAGCCGTTGAAAATATTCAATGGTGTTTTGATGCCGGAGTGCCGGTAGTAGTAGGCAGTACCGGCTGGACCGATAAGCTGGATGAAATCAAAGAGTATGCACGGCAAAATGACAAGTCATTTTTATTTGCTCCGAATTTCAGTATTGGAGTCAATATATTTTTTGAAGTAAACAGATACCTGGCTCAAATTATGAATCACCATGATGAATATGATGTTACGCTGGAAGAAATTCATCATACGGAAAAAAAAGATGCACCGAGCGGAACCGCTTTGCATGCCGCACTGGATATTTTAAAAAGACTGGAACGAAAAACAGATTGGAAAAACGGAGATACAGATAAAGCAGAAATTGTATCTATTATTTCTAAACGCGAAGAAAATGTACCTGGAACGCATGTGGTAACTTACGAGTCGTCGATTGATAAAATTGAACTGACACACATCGCTCACAACCGAAAAGGATTCGCCGGTGGTGCCTTACTCGCAGCCGAATGGCTGGTGGGTAAAAAAGGTGCTTTCAGTATGGAAGATGTTTTAGGATTTAACACTCATTAAGAAATATCTTGTAATATAAAGATGGTATCAAACACTAATTATCAAAATCTATAATTCAACAATTCTATAACTCAATAATTAATTATGCTCAGTTTAATATACGCCTATCTATTACATTACCTCTTACATATTCCCTGTTTTGGTTTGTATAAAAAAGCCGGTAAAAATCCGATGCATGTTTTTATCCCATTAGTGCAGGATTTCACATTGATGGGAATTTTAGGCAGAAAAAAGAATCAGGCTTACTGGGGACTTGTACCGTACATCAATTTTTTACTGGGACTTACCTGGACAACTGATATCTGTAATTCGTTTGGAAAACGTTCTCTGTGGCAGCATGTATTGGGTATTTTCTTTGGATATATCTATTTTCCTATAATCGGGTTTGATAAAAACACCAAATATGAAGGTCCTAGTCACAGTTTAGACAAAGAAAAGAAAGTAAAACGCTCCATCGTTCGTGAATGGTCTGATGCTATCATTTTTGCAGTTGTTGCAGCCACTATTATCAGAACTTTTGTTATCGAGGCTTATAAAATTCCCACGACCTCAATGGAAGGTTCTTTATTAGCCGGAGATTTTTTGTTTGTAAGTAAATTAAATTACGGAGCCAGAACGCCGATAACGCCTGTTGCGTTTCCCTTTGCACATCATACCATGCCGTTTGGATTAGGACAAGCGTATTCAAAAATTGTACAACTTCCCTATTACCGCTTGCCGGGTTTTGAAAAAATTGAACGCGGAGATGTGGTGGTGTTTAATTATCCGGGAGATGCATTGGAGTTTCCAGAACGCCCTATTGACAAGCGAGAAAATTATGTAAAACGATGCGTTGGTATTGCCGGAGATACATTACAGATAAAAAACAGACAACTGTTTATCAATAATGTTGCACAACCGCATTATAAAAAAATGCAATTTGCTTATTACCTGATAACCAATGGTACAAAAATGTCGGCATCTGATTTTGAAAAAGCCAATGTGAGATGGTATAATCAGTTCATGGTGCTACGATATGATGATAATGGAATACCGATAAGACCGGTTGATGAACTATATAATAATTATCTCGGTTACCTCTCTGAAAAAGATTCAATGATGCTTATTTTAAATGATGAACAAGTCAGCATTTTAAGAAGTAATAAATCAGTCAAAGAAATTAGACCTGTAAATGAAGAAGAATTTAAGAAAGTGATTGGCGACAATTATCTGGAAGCACTTTTCCCGCAAAACAGAAGTGTATTTGCCTGGAATCTGGATAATTTTGGACCTATCATCATTCCTCATAAAGGCTGGACAGTTAAATTGAATAAAACAAATGTACTGATGTATGCCTTCACTATCAGAGCATATGAAAAACAGAACATAGAAATCAACGATAATTTTGAAGCGATTATTGACGGTCAGAAGGTAGATACTTATACCTTCAAGCAAGATTATTACTGGATGATGGGTGATAACAGACACAACTCTGCTGACTCCCGTTACTGGGGCTTTGTACCGGAGGATCATGTGGTAGGAAAGCCATTATTTGTCTGGTTGTCTAAAGATAATTTCAATCCCGGAATAAAATCCATCCACTGGAACCGCATGTTCAGAAGCGTAAAAAGTTTATGTGAGTAATGGCCATCATTCCTCCAAACATAAGGGTAGCGAATAACACGAAGTACATTTTGTGTGCTATCCGGAAAAAATGGCTGGTGCTGACACCGGAGGAAAAAGTAAGACAGTTTATACTCCATCGTTTAATCAACGAACATGGCTATCCGCAAAAGTATATTTCTGTGGAGAAGACGATGAAAGTAAATGAACTTAGTAAACGATACGATATTGTGGTGTTTAATCGTGCATTAGAGCCTAAAATTCTCATTGAATGCAAAGCGGAATATATTGAACTAAAAGAAAAAACGCTGCAGCAAATCGCCACGTATAATACCAAATTACAGGTGCCTTTTCTGATGGTAACCAATGGAAATACAAGTTTTCATTTTCTTATTAAAGATGAAACATCCACACAGATAAACGGCTTCCCCGTTTTTGAAGAATTATGATAGTATGTTATGGATGCTGAAACAAGTTCAGTATGACGCGTTGTTTGTTTGGCTATTTGTGTTTAAATCGGTGACAAATGTTGAATGTAACGTTCGTCATCCTGAACTCGTTTCAGGATCTATTATTCTACTGAGAAATGTAAAACAAATTCAATAATTTCATGTTTCTTCGTTAACTTCAAACAAAAAATAAATATTATGATACCTGCAAAAGCATACGCTGTACACAGCCCGACAGAAAAATTAGCACCCTGGAATTTTGAAAGACGGGAAGTAGGTGCTGATGATGTCATGATTGAGATTTTATATTGCGGTGTTTGTCACTCCGATATCCATCAGGTGCGCAGCGAGTGGTTCCCCGGCATATATCCCATGGTACCCGGACACGAAATTGTGGGTCGTATTGTAAAAGTGGGAAGCAATGTCAGCAAGTTTAAAGAAGGCGAACTTGCCGGAATTGGTTGTATGGTTGATTCTTGTCAGGAATGTGGAAATTGTAAAAAAGGCTACGAGCAATTTTGCGAAGTAGGCAAAACGGTATTTACTTATAATGGTTTTGAAAAAGATGGCAAAACGCCTACTTATGGTGGTTATTCAAATAAAATTGTAACCGATCAGAATTTCGTACTGCATGTTTCTGATAAACTGCCGCTGGAAGGCGTAGCACCTTTACTGTGTGCAGGCATCACTACCTACTCGCCTCTTCGCAAATGGAAAATAGGCAAAGGTCATAAAGTGGCGGTGTTAGGCTTAGGTGGCTTAGGACATATGGCGGTTAAATTTGCCGTATCGTTTGGTGCAGAAGTAACTGTGCTGAGTACTTCACCTGGTAAAGAAGCAGACGCTTTAAAATTAGGTGCGCATAAGTTCTGCAACACGAAAGATGCAGCACAAGTGAAACAATACAATAATTACTTTGATTTTATTATCGATACCGTTGCTGCTGAGCACGATTACGATATGTATTTGAAAATGCTGGCCGCTAATGGTGTACAGGTGTTGGTGGGCATTCCATCTACACCCATTAATTTTAGTGCTTTTTCTTTGCTTACAAATGGCAGAAGTCTTTCAGCATCGTCTATCGGCGGCATACCGGAAACACAGGAAATGCTGGACTACTGCGCCGAACACAATATCGTTTCGGATGTGGAAGTCATTAATATCAACTACATCAATGAAGCCTATGAACGCGTGATAAAAAGCGATGTAAAATATCGTTTTGTGATTGATTTGGCAACGATATAATAAATTTAGAAAGCCAAAGAACTAATTCTTCGGCTTTTTTTTTTACTGATCCATTTTTACAATCTTCGGATAAAAGGCTCCGACAATATCTACTAAATCTGTTTGTGCCTGCATAACTTTTGTGATGTCTTTGTAGGCTTGCGGAGCTTCATCTAAGCCACCACCTAACAATGTTACACCATGATCTTTCAGCAATTTTTTCATATCATTCATCGTGATTGAGCTTATTGCTTTGGAACGCGACATACGACGACCGGCGCCGTGTGCAGCAGAGTTCAAGGAAGCTTCCAGGCCTTTTCCACTCACAATATATCCCGGTGCAGTCATAGAACCCGGTATAATCCCGAGTACATTTTTCCCTGCCGGTGTTGCTCCTTTTCTATGCACAATCAACTCTTGTCCGTTGTGGATCTCTTTCCAGGCAAAATTATGGTGATTTTCCACACGGCATATTGGTTCTTCATTTAATACTTTTGCGATTTTATCATGAATCACATGGTGACAGGCGGATGCATAATCTCCTGCTAAATTCATTGCTAACCAGTATTCCATTCCTTCCTGTGTATCTAAGGATAACCAAGCCAAATGTTTTGCTTCATTCTGCAATTTACAGGTTTGCATAGCCAGTTTAGTATAATGGTTTGCTATGGTTGCACCCAATCCGCGAGAACCGGAATGGGATAGCAAGCCAATATAATTTCCAACAGCCAATCCTAAAGCATTATTTACTTCTTTGATTTCAACAATACCAAATTCCACAAAATGATTTCCCGAACCGGATGAACCCAATTGTTTTGCAGCTTTAAACTGCAACGATTTCAGTAATGGATTTTCATCAAACTCTTTTCGATCTGTAATTTCGTGAACTGTGGTTTTTGCAAATTCCCTCCCGGCACCAAAAAGTGTGTTTTCTTTCAGCGTATTTTTAAAGAAATCTTCTTTTGCTTTCAGCATCTTGTCGTTAATATCAAATACAGACAGACACATTCTGCAACCAATATCCACCCCTACACCAAACGGAATTACAGCATTTTGTGTTGCCAACACACCGCCAATCGGTAAACCATAGCCCTGATGTGCATCGGGCATTAAAGCACCCGCAACGGTAACAGGTAAACGCATAGCCGTTTCCATCTGTTTAATGGCACCTTCTTCGATATTGATTGAACCGAATGAAGTATAATTCAGCTTATCTTTTCTTAAAAAATATTCATTGCTTTCTGTTTGTAAAGCATCTGTCAATAATTCTTCCGAGATAGTCATATGCGACTTCTCTCCTTTTCGCAATAAACGGATATTGTATTCAATTAATGCATTTGCAATCTTTGACAATGGTTCACTTTCCGTATATTCAAAAGGATTTGCCAGAATTTCTTCTAATATTTTCAACGCATCTTCTAATGAGTAATGTTTGTAATGTTTATGCATCACATCAATCACAATCGCGATGGTGCGGTCTTCCGGGTAATTTATCTTTCTAAGGTCTTTTCCTTGTAATTTTAACTTTGCCATTTTTTTTATTTTTTTATCACTGAGAATACTGAGATTTCACAGCGTTCACTGAGATTGTTTTTCTAATTCACTTAATTTTTGTTTTACCTGATTTTGAAACTGTATTACATCTATTGTATTATTATGCAATTCTACCAAATCATTATAAATACTAACTCCAATTGCTTTATCATTTATAATCTTCATAAACAATGGATACTTTAGATTGTCAATTTGCAAGTAATAACTTAAGAAAATATTTAGAGGTAAAACCGTTTCAATATTTCCTTTATAGTTATATATCTTTCCAATTCCATTCTCTAATATTGGCAATACAAATTTTAAATTTATTTGTTTCCAACGTTTTTTGCTTGAATAGATATAATATACTTTACCGTTATTTTCCTTCTTAAATTTTTCCAGTTTATGCATATATACTTTGCCTTTGATATAAAACCAAGCAATGACAAAGATGATTAAATAAACAAAAATTATAGGGTAGCAACAGATGGCTATCGCTATCAGAAACATAATTATACAAGAGCTATTTTCAAATAAATTTTTCATTTTGATTAATTTTTATTGTGTCAGAGATTTGACAAGTAACGAACTTGCCAAACCTCTTTTCACAAACTCGAAATATTTTAATTCATCAACACCTCTTTCCTGAAACCAATTACATTTACGCGTTTATCTTCAAAGCTTTGTTCTGTATGATTGAAGATTTCAGCAATGGTCATCGGTTCAGTGATGTTTTGATTCAGCTTCATTTTATCGGATAAATATTGTCCTTTTATTACGCTTAATTTACCGAAATAGTATTTTGCAATCAATCGTCCCTTCCGCATTAACGCCGGATCAATTTTTGATATAGGCATATTAAACGTACAGATAATTTGTGTATTTAAACAATCGCCTAACAAACCATCAGAAATATTTAACAGGTTTGATACTGCTGAACTTCCGGTAATCTGTCTGTCCATAATAATATTTTCAGCATCTTCAATAATCAAAACACTGTTCGGATAATCGAGTAACAAATTCATGAATTCAGGATTGGTAATATTTTGAGCCACACTGGGTGGTACAAATAATACTCTCTTCTTTAACTTTCCAATCAGATAGCGCAGGTAGGTTGTTTTGCCGGTGCCGGGCAATCCGTGCAGCAACACAATTCCCTTATCATCTTTTTTGTTCAGTCGCTCCTGAATGGTTTTATCTATCTCCAGAAATTCATCTTCATAGTGTAATTTCAAATCGAGCCTTGTTTTTTTTACATCAATCTCTTTCAAAGAAAAATAGCCATCGTTGTAGGATATCAGATTTATTTCAAATTCTTTCTTCCGTTCTCTTCGTTTAAATTTCTTCAGTTTATCCGTAAGCTTGAAAATATATTCCTCATTTTCCTTTAAAATATACATAGAACAGAAGCTGTCACCTATATGCAATACAGATTTATTTTTTAAAACGATAAGTGCATAATTCAGTTCATATTTCGCTTTACGAGTGTACCTGTTCATATAGTAACTGACGTAAATATTTTCCACGTCGTCAGCTATATCCTGTTGAAAATACTTCAATCCTTTTTCATAATCGAATGGATGGATGTTATACAGCAATGGTATCTGGCTATTTAATTTATAGAACAACTGTTTACCATTCAGATAATTTCTGCTGTCGATAATATTATTGATATCGAACGTATTTATATTTTGAGTTAATTCCATTTTATATTTATTTTCATTTTTTACAATAATTCTCCATGTACGATTTGTATCGTATTTTTTTTTGCATCGGGAAATTCAGGAAATAAAAAGCCCGACATTGTTTGTGTCGGGCTTGATTATATAGTTAGTATTGTTTTAACTAAATCGATAGCTGCGACACCATGAGTACATAAGACTTCTGCCTGTTGACTCCGGTTGATTGTGATATAAATCTATTTTACGCATTTTTTAAATTTGTGCCACAAAGATAAATCAATAGTTTTTATACTTCCAAATCTTTTTATAAAAAAGTTGTCATAGCAACTAAATTTAGAATGAATATAAATAAATATGTTTGTCTTTAAATAGATAATGCAGCAAGTCTAAAATATTTTGCAGACTGATAGTTTGTTTCAAATTTTATAAAAGCTGAATCTAAATGTCTCTGTTGTGTCATCATTTTCATGTGTAAATTAATTCAAGGCAATCAAATCTGACTTTTCGTCACATATCATTAAAAAAATCATAATTCAAACAAAACGGACTGATATTTGTATATACAAGTATCTACAATAAACAGTAAATAATTATGTCAACTTTATTACAACCATTTAACAAACATGGTCTTACCCTTAAAAACAAAGTGGTAATGGCACCGATGACACGTTCCAGAGCAATTGGAAACGTTCCCAATGATTTAATCGCAACCTATTATCAACAAAGAGCCGGTGCCGGCTTAATCATTACGGAAGGTGTATCGCCCTCTCCTAACGGGCTTGGCTATGCACGCATACCAGGCATTTTCAATCAGGCACAAATTGATGGCTGGAAAAAGACCACATCAGCTGTGCATGCAAAAGATGCAAAAATATTTATCCAGCTGATGCATACCGGCAGAGTAGGCCATTCGGCTAATTTACCGGAAGGCGCCAAAATTGTAGGACCATCTCCTATTGTTGCTGCAGGAGAAATGTGGACAGATGCACAAGGTATGCAGCCACATCCGGTTCCTCATGAACTAACAACAGAAGAAGTAAAGGCTACGATTCAGGAATATGTAACGGCTTCGAAAAATGCCGTTGAAGCAGGTTTCGATGGTGTGGAATTACACGGCGCCAACGGTTATCTGATTGAACAGTTTATCAGTTCTACCAGCAACAAGAGAACAGACGAATACGGTGACCCGACTAAATTTGTGTTGGAAGTGGCTAAAGCAGTTTCTGATGTGATTGGAAAAGAAAAAACAGGTATTCGTCTATCTCCATACGGTGTATTTAATGATATGCCATACGATGCAGCTACGATGGATGCAGTTTATAACAAAATATTTGAAGGCTTAAATGAGATTGGTATTTTATATGTACACTTAGTAGACCATAGCAGCGGCGGTGCCCCTGAAGTACCTGAATCTATTAAGGTTTCTGCGAGAGAGAAATTCAACAACATCCTGATTTTGAGTGGTGGATATGGTAAGGAAAAAGCAGATGCTGATTTGAATGCCGGTAAAGGCGATTTAATTGCATTTGGAAAACCATTTATTTCTAATCCTGATTTTGTGGAACGTATGGAACACAATTATGAATTAACTGCTGTGGATTTTCAAACATTATATACTCCTGATGAAAAAGGATACACAGATTATCCGGTACATTCAAAATAAATTTTTTAAAAAAAAGGTCGAAACATTGTTTCGACCTTTTTTATTTTTTCTCTGGTTAAAGTTACAACTGAAAACCCTTAGTATACGTTTCCCATTTGGTGACCACCGCCTGGAAGTTTTCAGGTAAAGGCATTTCAAAATACATTTCTTCATTGGTGCGCGGATGAATGAAGCCAAGACTTTGTGCGTGCAGTGCATGATATGGCATCAGTTTAAAACAGTTTTCAATAAAGGTTTTATACTTACCATAAACAGTTCCAGATAAAATCTGATCACCGCCATAACTGTAATCGCCAAACAAAGTATGTCCGATATATTTCATATGCACCCTAATCTGGTGGGTACGTCCTGTTTCCAGTTTACATTTAACCAGCGTTGTATAGCCGTAACGTTTCAGTACTTCATAATTGGTAGCCGCGTATTTACCGATGTGTCCGTCTTCTACCGCCATAAATACCTTCCGATTGTTGGGGTTTCTGGCTACATTGCATTCAATCCTGTCGCTCGCTTTTTCAATATCTCCCCAAACTAAGGCTATATAATGACGTTTAATGGTTCTGTCGAAAAACTGTTTGGATAAATGTGCCAGCGCGTGCTCTGTTTTACCGATAATAATAATACCCGAGGTATTTTTATCTAACCGATGTACGAGGCCAGGACGTGTAGCACCTGAAATCTGTGGTAAATCCTTGCAATGCCACATGAGCGCGTGCACTAAGGTACCATGAAAGTTTCCATGTCCGGGATGACAAACCATACCGGCCTTTTTATTCACCAGCAACACATCATCATCTTCGTAAATAATTTCTAATGGAATATCTTCCGGCTCTACTGTGTAATCCCAGGCTGGGTTTGGCAACACCACCTGCACTAAATCCAGCGGACGGGTTTTATAGTTGGCTTTTACGGGCTTGCCGTTCACCAGCACGTTGCCGGCATCTATGGCATTCTGTATTTTATTACGGGAAATGCCTACAATACGGATGGTCAGGAATTTATCGATACGTAGCGGTTCCTGTCCTTTATCAATGGTAAACCGATGATGCTCGTATAACTCGTCTTCGTTTTCTTCTGTATTTTGTATTTCTTCTGGTTGATTCATCTTTCACGTCCTTTATTCACCTCTAAGAAGGGAAATTTGCGTTAAACACTATTGCAAAGTTATCCAATAAAATTTGCTTTATTTCATCTATATCAACACCATTTCCAATCTCATTCTTTAATGATGTTACTCCTTTGTCTGTAAACCCGCAGGGATTGATATAATTGAAATAATTCAAATCAACATCCACATTCAGCGCAAAGCCGTGCATTGTTATCCAGCGCGATGTTTTGACACCAAAAGCAGCTATCTTTTTAGGCTGATTATCTATTTTTGAATTCACCCAAACGCCGGTAGCATCTTCAATACGATAGCCTTCAATGCCGTAATGGGCTATAGTCATTATCATCACCTCTTCCAGCATACGCATATACACTTTCAAATCAGAGGTAAAGAAATCCAGGTCTAAAATCGGATAACCCGTAATTTGCCCGGGACCATGAAAGGTAACATCACCGCCGCGGTTAACCGCCACCACATCAATACCTTTTTCTTTCAGAAAATCTTCTGATAACAAGATATTCTGCTGATTGGCTGCTTTTCCCAGCGTAATCACCGGCTGATGTTCGCATAAATACAATAAATGAGCATCCGAATTGGAACGCTCATTTATTTTATTATTAATAAGCTCGTTGAATTTACTGGTCTGAATATCTAAAGCATCTGCATACTTAATAATGCCTAAATCATGAACTTTAATTTTTTGCATAATAGACAATGGTCGATAGAAATGAAACTGCAGAATATGGTTTATCGACTATGAAAAATAATTAAAATGGAGTTTCTGCCAATTTACTTTTAAGTCTGTTAATAACATTTATTTCTGAAGCATCAACACCTTTTAAATCTGCAAGATAAAAAGAGACCCAATCTGTAAGATGAATCAGATACATACAGCGCACCAAGTCAGAGTCCCCATTTGAATAAATTTCAATGACATCACTGGCATACTGGCTCACCACTTCTTTGGTAAATTCCATACGCTCCTGATTGCGTTCAAAGTCTTTGTTATTGCGTAAAAAAACAACTGCTATTTTTTCATTCTTTTCTCTCCAGCCTACTAATTCATTGTGATTCATTTCTGGAACAACATGATGCCAGCAAAGCATTTTTGAGTTCTCATTTATTTGCTGACGGAAACGAATAGATACACCTTCAAATTTAGCATCTGAATAAATTACAGGTATTTTTCCGTTAAGTTTTTCTGCAATTTCTTTTGCCTGTGTTTTAATGGCTTCTTCTTCGCTATCCAATAATGCAATGGCATCCTGTAAATACTGTTTAAATCCATTTTCCAGCAATCCTAAATGATGCAAAATATACAGCAATTGTACAAATGATTGTCCGAATGCGGAACGTGGCGGCGCACCACCGTCAATCTGTACATAATCTATATCATTGGTTTCTGCGTATTCTTTAATAAGACCACCTGAAGTAATACACACAATTTGCGCTTCTTTTTTAAAAGCCTGCATTAACGCAGATAAAGTTTCTTCAGTATTGCCTGAATATGAGGAAATGATGACCAGCGTATTTTCATTTACAAATGCAGGAATCTGATATTCTTTGCTAACGATAATCGGAACGGCAATATCATCACGTAAAACATTAGCCAGAATTGTTCCTCCAATACCGGAGCCTCCTAATCCTGAAATCAATATATTTCTTACCGGAAATTTACTTTTTCCAATTTTTGCTGCTTCACCAATTTCAATTGCACGTTTTAGCTGATCAGGGAAAGCTTGTATTAAATCATCCATTTTCATAATTCTTGTTCTAATTTTACTGTAAAAAAACGAAAAAAAGAGCATAAATCATAGAAATGGAACACAGATTGCACCGATGTTATGGATTTATAAGATTTAATTAAACATAAAATATTAAAATCAGTAATAATCTGTTTTATCTGTTAAATTCGTGTTCTATATTTACAACATGCAAAAAATTGCACAAACAGGCTCAACTGGTGAAATTTTAGCGCAGGAATTCCTGAAAAACATAGGATATACTATTCTTTTTACGAATTGGCGCTACAAACGTTCAGAAATTGATATCATTGCACAGGACGGAAAAGTGATTGTTTTTGTGGAAGTAAAAACAAGGACCAATTTGTCTTTCGGTCATCCTGAAGATTTTGTAGACGCCAATAAAATCAAGAAAATGCAGGAAGCAGCGGAAGCGTACATTGAAAAATTTGACTGGCACGGTGAGTTGAGATTTGATGTCATTGCGATTGAAAAAAACAATGTAATTACTCATTTTGAAGATGCGTTTTATTAATAATCTGATTTTACTATCTTTGCAGCATGACCAACGAACAATACAAAACACTTCAAGAAAGAGTTCTCTCTTTTAGGAGGTATCTTTGACGTCGATAATAAGATAGAACAAATTAAAGACGATGAGGCTAAAACCCTGGCACCCAACTTCTGGGATGACCAGCTCAAGGCGCAAGCCCTGATGAAGGAAATCAAGCAAAACAAAAACTGGGTTACTTTATTTAAAAACATCGAAAAGAAATACGATGACTTAAATGTTTTGCGCGAATTTCAGGAAATCGGAGAAGCCAGTGACGAAGAAATTGACACGCAGTATCAGCTTATCATTGACGAACTGGATGAAAACGAATTCAAGTCAACACTCAAAAATGAAGAAGATAATCTAAGTGCTATTATAGAAATCAATGCCGGTGCCGGCGGCACGGAGGCCTGCGACTGGGCAGCCATGCTGATGCGCATGTACACCATGTGGGCCAATAAAAACGGCTATAAAAT